>CAIYPD010000083.1 GCA_903928075.1 Candidatus Firestoneibacteriota bacterium | reverse complement strand
GTGGATATGAGCAGGAAGAGAAGGGGCCAGACCTATTACTATGTAGTGACAGCGGTAAACCCGTCGGGAATGGAACAGGCAATAGATCCGACCGGTAAAGCCTGCGCGGTCATTACGATTCCTGAAAGATAAAGTCAGCTGCGCTGTCCGTTCTTTTGGAGCGGGCAGCGCGGTCTTACTTAGCAGGTTGCTGAAAAATCTTTTCAAGAAAGTTTCAGATGTGATTCTGATTATTTTACCCTCCATTTGAGAGCAAATGGCGAGGTAACAGGCTGTCCACCATTCGATAATCAAACGGTGAGATCTCGACCTAAAAAGTCGGACTTAATGTCCATTATTATAGTATTTCAGCATCCTGTTAAAGGCAAAAAAATGAAAAAACTTAGTTGTTTTAACTGCAGCAAAATAGCATTGTTTTTAATTGCCTTAATAAGCTTGCCTCTTGTTTCTGGAGAAGAAACAAAAAAAACTTTCGATATTTACTGCGCCTTCAACGGAATAATAGATGATTCAAAAGCCGCCACGGGCTATGAATCAAGCATCGCTATAGATGCTCAAAACGGTGTGCATATTTCGTATTTTGACGCTACAAACGGTGATTTGAAATATATCCGGCGCGCGAAAAACGGCGAATTAATAGACAATAAATTTATGAATTCCCGGGGTTATACCGACTGGGTATCTTTTACCATAGACAGCCGCGGGGTTGTGGGCAAGTACACCTGCATTAAAGTAGACAGTCAGAACCGGCCCTGTATCAGTTATTACGACGCTACTAACAAGGCCCTTAAGTATGCCTATTATGACAATCAGAGATGGGTCATTCAATATGTAGATGTTGCAAATGTCGGGATGTATACTTCTTTAGTACTTGATAAAAATGACCGCCCGTCAATCAGCTACTATGATTCCAAAAATAAATCCTTGAAATACGCCAGGTATGATGGCTTTAATTGGAATACCGAGGAAGTAGACCGGGAAAGGAAAGGTGATCTGGGTCTTTATACCTCTTTGGCTCTGGGCAGTTATGATCAGCCTCGCATTGCGTACTATGATAACGGCAATGGCCGGCTAAAGTTCGCAAAATTTCAGGGCCAGGTCTGGGATATCGAAGAAGTCGATGCCGGTGAGGAATCCAAAGTAGGATTTTTTGCCAGTCTGGCGCTCGGTCAAAATGACACGCCCTATATTGCCTACTATGATGTGACTAAAACTGCGCTGAAGTTTGCTATGAAACGCGGAAATTCCTGGGAAAAAAGTTATGTGGACCGGGAAGAAAATGTGGGACAGTTTGCCTCTCTGGCTCTCGACGGTTTTAGTAATCCTAAGATAGCCTATTATGCGGCCGGTACGCGGAAATTGAAAATGGCAGAACGGAGAAGTTCGAAATGGTTTACCGGTTACCCTATTGCCCAAAACAGTTCTTTTGGTATGGACTGCTCTTTGGCTTTAGACAAAACCGGTAACTGGTATGTGAGTTACAGAGAAATAGAGAATAACAAAATAAGTTATGCGAACAGCTGGCCGGTAGACGCCCCGCCCCCGCTCCCTGATCTGTTTTTTCATCCCTGATTTATTGTACTCATTAAATCTAAAAGTTCCTGAAATATTCTGCCGGGATAGGAGAAAGGAAAATTAAAGGATAACAAAAAAAGCGGCGAAAGCCGCTTTTATATTTGGTGAGCCGGGAGAGAGTCGAACTCTCGGCGGCCGCCTTAAAAGGGCGGTGCTATACCAGCTTAGCTACCGGCCCACCTGAGTTGAGTATTCTACCATTAACCTTCTGATAAAGCAATAGTCTTTTAATACCCGGGAGTATAGCAGATATTAATCTAAATGCGAAATTCACCACAGATAGCTGCGAGATGGCAATTTTATTATTTTCTTGAGGCTTCAGATTTTGAATACAGGCACTCCGGAAATTGTCAAAATATATTTTCTAAAGGTAATGCTGTTTGTCTAACTCCGAAGGCCTGAGCTTTCAGTTTATTTTATTAAAAAAGTTATGACATTATGCCAAAGAAAACCCCGAGCGTTAGCTCGGAGAGATTCATAACGCTCAGTCGGTGAATGTTTACATTCTGACTTTTGGGGGTAGAGTTATAACTTTTGAAGCCGGTGATGAGTTTTCTTTTTCCTATTTTTATCCCGTCATTTTAAGTGGGCCAAGCCAGATATTTATGCCGTATTTTAAAAAGATATTATAAGTAAAAACAAGGCGAATAATTGAAAAGTACGAAAAACCCGCGAAAAATAGCAAAAATTGACATTTTTTCGAATAAATGCTACAATTATGAGATAATGCCAATAAAAATAGGGATAGACATAGTTGATATCAACCGGATAAAGACCATTGCAAACAAGCGGAAGAACTTTGTTTCCAAGATATTTACCGCAAAAGAACAGGCTTACTGTGCTTCTAAAAAAAATCCCTATCCCCATTATGCGAGCCGGTTTGCCGCCAAAGAGGCCTTTTTGAAAGCCGTGCCCGGCTGGCAGGGCAAGCTTAAGTGGACGGAACTGGAAGTGACAAACGATCCTTCGGGTAAACCGTTGATAACCCTCTCAAAATTAAGCAGGTTCAAACTTAAAGGCAGACAAATAGAGTTAACCATATCGCATGATAGAAATTATGCCATTGCCCTGGTGACAATGGAAGGACGGTAGCCGCATTGAAAATAGTAACAGGCCGTATAATGCGGGAAATAGAAAACCGGACAGTAAAGGAATATAAAATTCCGGCTCTGGTACTTATGGAGAATGCGGGGAAGTCGCTTGTAGCTTTTTTACGGCGAAAATTTCCGGGGCTTAAAAGGTTAAAGATTGTAATTGTATGCGGAAAAGGAAACAACGGCGGGGATGGTCTGGTGGTTTCCCGCCTTTTAAAAAATGCAGGCATAAGAACGGCCACTTTTCTTCTGGCGGCAGGAAAGGATTGTTCCGCGGAAGCCAAGGTTAATCTTAAACTGCTTTTAAAAAAGAAAGTAACAGTCAATGAGGTTAAAGACGAAAAAGACCTGCTTTTATTCTCCGGAGCAATAAAAAAAGCGGATTTGGTTATTGATGCTCTGCTTGGGACCGGCCTTAAGGGCCCGGTCAAAGGTCTCAAGGCAGAGGCCATAAATATTATAAATAGTTCAAAAGCCGCGGTGGTTGCGGTTGATCTGCCGAGCGGAGTTAATGCCGGTGACGGAAAAGTTTGCGGGCCCTGTGTTAACGCGGGTTTTACGGCGGCTCTCGGCGTGGTAAAATTAGGAGTTCTTCTTCCTCCCGGACTGAATTATGCCGGAGAACTTTCTGTTCTGGATATAGGCATACCCGCAGGGGCCGTCGAGGCGGAAAAAATAAGACTTAATTATACGGCGCTTAAAGATGTTAAAGCTTTCTTTTCGGACCGCGCAAAGGATTGCAACAAGGGTACGGCCGGAAAGATACTTGTAGCCGGCGGCAGTGCCGGAATGACCGGGGCGCCCTGTCTGACGGGTCTGGCGGCTTTGCGGACCGGAAGCGGTCTTGTGACTCTCGCTTGCGCAAAGAGTTTAAATGATATCTTTGAAATAAAAATGACGGAAGTGATGACAAAACCGGTAGCGGAAAATAAAGACCGCTCGCTTTCTTCTAAGGCCGGAGGTGAAATACTCGGGCTTATAGAACGAAAGGATGTATTAGTCCTCGGGCCCGGTCTGGGAAACAATAAAGACACCGGGGTTCTCGTTAAGAACCTTATAAGAAAATGTAAAATACCGATGGTGCTGGACGCCGACGGGCTTAATCTTATCGCTTCGGCTCCAAAAATACTCAAAGAAAGAAATGCGGAAATGATAATAACGCCGCATCCCGGGGAGTTAGGCCGCCTGACCGGGCTTTCAATAGAAGAAATAGAAAAGGCGAGAATTGAAACAGCCCGTTCTTTTGCAAAAGATTATGGAGTTATAACTCTTTTGAAGGGTGCATGTACCGTGGTAGCCTTTCCTGACGGAGAAGTCTATATAAATTCGACAGGCAATCCGGGGATGGCGACAGCGGGCGCAGGTGATGTTCTCTCGGGTGTTATTGCTTCTTTGATAGGCCAAAAAGTAGAGCCGAAAATGGCCGCAGTCTGCGGGGCATTTATTCATGGTTTAGCGGGTGATCTGGCAAAAGTAAAGAAGGGCGAGCATGGACTTATAGCTTCAGACATTATCGAAGAGTTACCGGCGGCGCTTTTAAGGATAAAGAAGGAAAAGAGTTAAGTTGAAAAATACGGTTGCGGTAATAAAATGCGAAACCTACGAGGAAGAACTGGTCTACCGGGCCGTAAAAAAAGCTTCGGAACTTGCCGGCGGCTTTGGTTCTTTTCTTAAACCGGGGATGCGTGTACTTGTAAAACCAAATTTGCTGGCTGCTTTTTTTCCGGAGGCTGCGGTCACCACGCATCCGGCAGTGGTAAAGGCTGTAATCCGGCTGGTAAAGGAGTTTCAAGCCGTCCCTTTCCTCGGGGATTGTCACGGCGGAATACTTACCGGTTCAAACGAGCTGCTCACTAAAACGGGAATGATAAAGTGCGCCTCCGAGACCAAAACGGAGATAGTGAGCCTGGAAAAACTGGGCAGTGATAATTACGGTGGACTGGTTATTTCAAAAGCCATAAAAGAATTTGATGTAATTATAAATGTTGGAAAATTTAAGACGCATATGCTGACCTTTCTTACCGGGGCGGTAAAGAACCTTTTCGGTTTGTTACCGGGAATGAATAAGGCAAATATGCACCGGCTCTATCCGAAGCAGAAGGATTTTAGCATGATGCTGCTTAAAGTCGCGGGCATAGTAAAACCGGCGTTTAATATTACCGACGGCATCACCGGAATGGAAGGCGAAGGCCCCTCGGGCGGGACTCCCAGGCAAATAGGCGTAATAATTGCGGCCCGGGACGCGGTAGCGAGTGATTATATTATGGGAAAAATTGCGGGGATAGACCCGCTTACCCTGCCGGTAATAAAAGAGGCGGTCGCACAGGGTTTCAACCCGGCGGAGATGGAAGTTACCGGCGGGCCGCTTGAAATGTTTACGGTAAAAGATTTCAGAATGCCGCTTTCTTACGGCGGGGACGGCGGGAGCGTAAAAGAGAATATTTTTAAAAGAATATTAAAATCCGTGCTTTTTCCTCTCTATTGGAAACTGGCTACGGTGAAGCCGAAGATTCAAAATGAAAAATGCCAAAAATGTAATGCCTGTGTCCGGGCCTGTCCGGTTGAGGCCATAGCTTATGCTTTTGGCTTTCCTAAAGTAAAGGCTAAGAAGTGCATAGAATGCTATTGCTGTCATGAGCTCTGCCCTCACCGGGCTATAGCACTTGATACGGGGTTTATAGTTAAACTCTGGCTTTTAGTACGAAGGACGGAAAAATGAAACAGTTGAAAAAGTTCGGCGAATTCAACCTGATAAACTATATTAAAAATACCTCGGCAAAAGCGAAGGGGCTGCTCAAAACAGGGATAGGCGATGACACAGCGGTTTTTGCCGGACGGCCAGGTTGGGTGCTGCTGGCGACGACGGATATGCTGGCTGAAGGTGTGCATTTTTTAACGGAGATGCCGGCCAAGAAGATCGGGGAAAAAGCTCTGCTTTCCAGTGTGAGTGATATTGCCGCTATGGGCGGGAAACCGTTATACGCACTTATTTCCGTGGGGCTTAGAAAGAACCTGCCGGCGGGCTTTGCGCTTGATTTGTTTGCCGGAATAAACAAAGCGGCCGGAAGTTGCGGCGTCAAAATAATCGGCGGCGATACCGTTTCTGCAAAAACAAATATTATAAATGTCGTTGTTTTGGGGGAAGCGAAAAATAATAAATATGCGCTCCGGAGCGGGGCAAAAGAAAAAGATTTTATACTGGTAACCGGCACGCTGGGCAACGGCGCGGCGGCTTTCCTTGACAAAAAAATATATCTCCCGAATTTAAAGATTTCTTTTGCGGCCAGAGCTGTGGAAAAAGGGCTTATTAATGCTATGATAGATATATCGGATGGCTTAAGCAGTGAAGTCCATCACCTCGCCAAAGAGAGCGGTCTCGGTGCTTTTATTGATCTCAAGGCCGTGCCTTTAGGCCCTGCGGTCACAAAAACGGCGGCGCGCGCTCATAAGCAGCCGTATGAGCTGGCTTTAAACGGCGGCGAGGATTATGAGCTTCTATTTACCGTGGCCCCGGCCAAACTCGGTAAAGTGTTGACGCTGGCAAAAAACAGCACCGTAAAAGTTACCGTGCTGGGCGTTATGCGGAACAAAAAGCACGGCGTAAAAATAGCCGGCTTGGACGGAGAATTAAAAGCACTTATCAGGAAGGGCTATGACCATTTTGCATAAAACGAAAAGCTCCGCTGAAACAGCAAAGCTGGGTTTTAAAATAGGCAAAAGTCTGCGGTCCGGTGCCATCGTGGCGCTCACCGGCGACCTGGGTGCGGGTAAGACCTGTTTTACAAAAGGTCTGGTAAAAGGCACCGGGATAAAAGCGGCGGTGAAAAGCCCGACTTTTGTTCTGCTTCATATTTATACAGGAAAGGTCCCGGTATACCACTATGATTGCTACCGGTTAAAAGGTCCCGCGGACATGGAAAAGATAGGCTATGAGGAGTATTTTTACGGGGATGGAATCACCGTCATAGAATGGGCCGACCGTATACCTGAAATTATTCCGGAAAGTGCGGTGCGGGTAGTCTTTAGAATAATGCCGGGTAATTTACGAGAAATAGAAATAGAAGGAGCATCAATATGAAAGAAGAGCACAAGCATAAACATGAACCCGGGCCGGCGGCTAAGGGCGAGGCTAAGCAGAGCGAACACCAGCCTGCCGGAGAGGAAAAAAAAGTTAAAGAACCGCCGGCGGAACAGAAAGTCCCGGAGGCGGAAATTAAACTTTTAACCGAAGAACTGATAAAAGCAAAAGCCGAAGCCCGGGATAATAAAGATAAAGCTTTAAGGGCCATGGCGGAGCAGAGCAATGCCTCCAAACGCCAGCAGAAAGAGAAAGAAGAATTTATAAAATACGCTTCCGCAGAGATTGCCCGGAAACTGCTCCCCGTACTCGATGATTTTGAAAACGCGCTTAAAGGAAGTATTAATACGGAAGACAATTTTGTTAAAGGCGTAAAAATGATCTACGGTAACCTTAAAGAGGTTCTGGAAAAAGAAGGCTTAAAGAAACAGGATACGGCCGGCAGAGTCTTTGATCCCCATTTGCATGAAGTGGTGGCTACGGAACCAACCGGGGACGCCAAAAAGGAAAATGTTGTGGCTGTGGAATTCCGGCCCGGCTATATGTTTAAGGAATTTGTGCTCCGGCCTGCAATGGTCAAAGTATTTAAGAAAACGGATGAGGAAATAAAAGAGGAAAAGCCGAAAGAAGATAAAGCTGCGGACCAAAAAATCGAGGAAAAGGAAGAAGACAACTAAATGGCGAAAAAAGACTACTACGAGACACTGGGTGTGCAGAGAAACGCCTCTACAGAAGACATAAAAAAAGCTTTCAGAAATTTGGCAAAGAAGCACCACCCCGATGCCAATCCTCACGGGGACCGGGATGAGTCAAAATTTAAGGAGATCTCTGAGGCGTATGATGCGCTCTCCGACGATAACAAAAGACAGGTCTATGATCAATACGGGCATGAGGGTTTAAACCGGCAGGGATTTCAGTACGACGAAGCCAGTAATCCTTTTGAAAATTTTTCCGATATCTTCGGAGATGTTTTCGGGGATGTTTTCGGCGGGCGCGCATCTTCCCGGGGCCGCAGAGGCCAGGACCTGCGCTTTGATCTGGAAGTCGAATTTAACGAGGCGGTTTTCGGCGCCGAAAAAAATGTAGAAATTCCCCGTCTGGAAGCCTGCAGTACTTGCGGCGGCACCGGTGCAAGAAAGGGAACAACAGCCAAGGTTTGCAGTGCTTGCGGCGGCCGCGGCCAGGTTATCTACGCGCAGGGCTTTTTTTCTGTGAGTAAAACCTGCGGCAGATGCGGCGGCGAGGGCAAGATTATTGAAGCCCCGTGCAGTACCTGCAGAGGCGCGGGCCGGGTGCGGAAGACAAGGACCATAAAAGTAACAATACCGCCCGGAGTGGATACCGGGCAGACCCTGCGGTTAAGCGGCGAGGGTGAAGCGGGAGAGCGGGGCAGTAAAAACGGCGATCTGTATATAGTCATTCATGCCGGCGAACACCCTATTTTTAAAAGACAGGGCAACGATGTACTCTGTGAAGTACCTATAAGTTTTGCGGAAGCGGCGCTCGGGGCCGAAATTGAAGTCCCGGCTTTAGACGGTTCCGTTAAAGTCAGGATTCCTCAGGGTACACCTTCCGGTAAGATTTTCAGATTCAGGAATAAGGGAGTGCAGGATGTGCGCAAAAGAGAACGCGGGGATCAGCTGGTGCAGGTAATCATAGAAGTCCCGGCCAGTCTTAACGCCAGGCAGAAAGAGATTCTGGCGGAATTTGCAAAAGCCAGCGGGGAAGAAACGCATCCCGCGCGGGGAAGTTTTTTTAAGAAAGTTAAGAATCTTTTTGGCAATAAGGACGACTGAGAATGCGCAGATTTTTTGTCGAAGAAAAAAATATTGACGGAGAAACCGTTTATATTACCGGCTCGGATGTTAAACACCTGCGCAATGTTTTGCGTATGCAAGCAGGCGCTAAAATAATCTGTGTTGACGGTACCGGGACCGAATTAACCGTAGCCTTAACGGAAATAAAAGAGCAAGAAATAACGGGGAAGATTTTGAGCCGTGAAAAGCCGGCGAAAGAAGCGCTGGTAAAGGTAACTCTTGCGCAGTCTGTGCCAAAGTCCGATAAAATGGAACAGATTATAAAGATGTGTACCGAACTCGGCGTAGCGGAATTTATTCCGGTCACCTCGGAACGGGTCGTCGTACAGGGTGATTTTTCTAAGAAAATAGAAAGATGGCAGAGGATTGCCGAAGAAGCCGCCAAACAGGCGGGAAGGACGGTTGTGCCCGCGCTCAAGCCGGCCCGCGAGTTTATGGCGCTTATTGACGGCCTTGAAAGCTGGGAAAAAGCGCTTATGCCCTGGGAAGCGCAGAAAGAGGCTACAATTGCAAAAGCATTGGGAAATATGAAACCAAAAAACTTGATTCTCTTTATAGGCCCGGAAGGCGGTTATTCGCAGGACGAAGCGGAGGCGGCCGAAAGTAACGGCGCGGCTTTAGTCTCTCTGGGAAAAAGAATACTGCGGGTGGAAACTGCGGCCCCGGTTGCGGTGACGCTTGTAATGAAAGAATATGGAGAATTATAAATATAAAGTACAAGGTACAAGGTACAAAGTACGAAGTTTAGTTATGCGAAAAAAAGCTTCCGCTGTATTTAATAAACCAAGGTTGTTACTTTTATAGACCATTATAGACTTTTACGAACTTTTATAGACTATGCTCGTTCCTTACAGGACGACAAAATCAGGAGGTATATTTTATGCTCAAGTTCAATAGAGAAAGAGAAGTGGCGGCAAAGGAAAAAAAACTTTTTAAATTTATGAAGAGCAATAAAATAGACACGCTGCTGCTTTCTAACCTTAACAACTTCGCCTGGATAACCGGGGGCGGCGACAGTCATGTACGGCTCAGTCAGACCGGCGGAATCTGCACGGCGGTATTTTCTTCGGGGAAAAAATATATTGTCACGAGCAATATTGAAGGCGGCCGGGTTATGGACGAGGAAGTAAAAGGTCTGGGTTATACTCTTAAGTCCCATAATTGGTGGGAAGAGAGTAAAAAAGAAGAGATTATTAAAGGCCTGGCCGGAAACGGGGTTCTGGCTTCTGATGACGGGCTTTTTGGCACAAAAAATGTGGACAGCGGGCTCATGCAGCTAAGGATAATTTTAGCGAGCGAAGATATAAAAAAATATAAATGGCTCGGGAAAAAAGCCGGCAAGGCCATGGCCAAAGTATGCAAAAAAATAAAACTTGGCAGCCGGGAAGATGATGTAACTGCGGCTCTGGCAAAAGAACTTTTTAAAGATGGTATTCAGCCGACTGTCCTTTTGATGGCGCAGGAAGACCGTGTTTCAAAATACAGGCATCCGGTTTCCACTCAAACAACAATTAACAAATATATCATGGTCGTCCTTTGCGCGAAAAAGTGGGGTCTGGTTGCTAATATGACCCGGATGGTTCATTTCGGTCCGGTTCCGCAGGAATTGAAAAACAAACACGCAGCCGTTTTGAAGGTGGACGCAACTTTTAATCTTTCGTCAAAGATCGGCGCTTCGATAGGTGAAGTTTTCAAAAAGGGCCAGGCGGCTTATAAAGAGACCGGCTTTGCTAATGAATGGACCCTGCATCATCAGGGCGGACCTACCGGCTATAATGAAAGGGAGTACAAAGGCTCCCCCGACAGCAAAGAGATCATACAGGGAAATATGGCGTTTGCCTGGAATCCTTCTATCACGGGGACAAAATGTGAGGATACTGTACTCTTAAGGAAAAATGGAAAAATCGAAGTCCTTACCCCGACGCCTAACTGGCCTATGGTGACGGTAAAAGTGGGGAAAGAAACGCTTGAAAGACCGGAGATACTCGTAAGATAAGGTCCATAAGGTCTGTAAAGGTCCGTAAAGGTCTGTAAAGGTCCATAAGGTCTAAAATCGTTGAGGGATATTGTTTACAAGTTTATAAGGTTTGTAAAGTTTCTAAGGTCCATAAAGTCGAAAATCGTTGATGGATATTAATTGTTTCTGTTGTCTATCTGTGTCATCTGTTTTTAATCTGTGC
>CAIYPD010000082.1 GCA_903928075.1 Candidatus Firestoneibacteriota bacterium | reverse complement strand
TTTTCTTTTTATCAATCAATAGTTTTCCATAACTAAAGGTGGTATATGAAAGCCCGAAGCCGAACGGGAAGAGCGGTTCCTGGGTTAAATCGGCATAATTTTTGTTATGCTGGCCGGGGACTCTGTTATAGTAAACAGGTATTTGCCCCGCGTGTCTAGGAAAAGATATTGTAAGCTTACCTGAAGGATTAACTTCTCCGAAAAGAACTTCTGCTATTGCGGTACCGCCAAGCATTGCCGGGTTCCAGGCCTCGATAACTGCGGCGCACCTGTCAATGATATCAGTAAGGATAAGGGGTTTACTGTTTATCAGCACAAGAACGACCGGTTTTCCGGTTTTTGCAATCTCATTAAAAAGCTGCTTTTGCGCTCCCATTAATTCAAGCGTGGCCGTGCTCTTAACTTCTCCATAAAAAGGGAGCTGGTCCCCCAGAACCATAACAACCACATCTGCTTTCTTTGCAGCCGCTACCGCTTCCCCTATCATTTCCGTGGAATCATCAATAATGTTACAGCCTTTCGCATAAAGAACCTTACAGCCCTTTTTCCCTTTAGCCTTTATGCCGTCAAGGACCGTCGCGATAGTTTTACGGGGATGAACCCCTGAAGAGGCCTGCCCGGTACCGAGCGCCCAGTCACCGAGTATTGCAAGCGAGTCATCGGCATTGGGCCCGATGACCGCGAGGGTTTTTAATTTTGCTTTATTTAAAGGAAGGAATGCTTTATCATTTTTCAGCAGTACAATAGACTCGCGCGCGCAAGAAAGCGCAACCTTGCGGTGTGCCGGGCACCCTATTACCTTCTTTCCTTTTTTTTCATCGGAAAAACGCGGGTCTTCAAATAGTCCCAGCTCAAATTTCAGCGTAAGGACCCGCTTGCAGGCTTCGTCAATTAAGCTTTCCTCAAGTTGTCCCGCTTTAACGGCATTGATAGCGGCCTGATAAAAAGCCGGCGTAGACATTATAAGGTCGTTCCCCGCAATTACGGCGGCAGCCGATGCCTCCTCCAGTGTTTTGTAGATCTTTTGTTCATACTCCAGCCGCCCGACACAGTTCCAATCGGTGACAATTATCCCCTTAAAGCCCCACTCTTCTTTTAAAAGGTCAGTTAGTAAATATTTATTTATCGAACAGGGAACGCCGTCTATGGCCTGGTACGCCGTCATAAAAGAAGCACAGCCTTCCTTTGCCGCCCGTTCAAAAGCCGGGAGAAAGAAAGCTTTCATTTTTCTTAGCGACAGGTCTGCTTCCGAAGCGTCCTGGCCGCCCTGCGTTTCTGAGTACCCGGCAAAGTGTTTTGCGCAGGCAAGTATTGAACGCCGGTCAGTCAGATTTTTTCCCTGGTAGCCTTTAATCAAAGCGCTTGCAAACTCCCCTATTAAATACGGGTCTTCCCCGAAAGTTTCGCCTACTCTCCCCCAGCGCGCGTCCCGGGCAATGCAAAGCAACGGTGAAAAAGTCCAGTGAACTCCGGTATAACTCATTTCAAGGGCCGTGATACGCCCCGCGTGCTCAAGAAGCTTTGTATTCCACATAGAGGAGAGACCTATCTGTGTAGGAAATATTGTAGCCCCCGCTTTGAAGGAGTGCCCGTGAATAGCATCAATTCCCAAAATGAGCGGTATTTTAAGCCTTGTTTTCAAAGATAATTTCTGAACTCTGTCCGCATCCTTACCCAGGACCTGAAGCATGCTTCCGGGTTTGACCTTTCGTATCGTTTTTGTTGGTTCTCTTCTGCCGTCAGCCTGCACCATCTGCCCGACTTTTTCTTGAAGCGTCATTCTGGAAAGCAGGTCTTCAACCCGTGCTTGAACTTGTTTTGTTCTGTCTTTGTAAAATAATGTTTTTGAACTCATTTTTACCCCTTTTAATATTAAAGCATTAAAAACCGCTGTTTTTGTTTGATTATTTTAACACAAATTATATTCTTTGTTTAGTAGTTTTTCCGGTAAAGGGCTGGGTGGGATGAATAAGAACAAACTCTTTTGAGCAATAAGCCGCCTAAAAATAATAAATACTTACTGAGCAATAAGCCGCCTAAAAACAAAGGCGTCTTGTTTTGATAGGTAAGTATATTTTTGTCCTTCAATAGCCAAAAAAACGGCTATGAAGGTTTGCAAAATATTAACAATAGAACAATAGACCGCAATTGAGATGGCTTTCATCTACTTTCTATTGTCTATTGCTCAATTGCTCTATTTTTTTGCTTTAGGCAAAAAAATAGGGCTATCTAAAGCTTCACTCAACATCCTCTAAAGGATGGAATGAAAGCGACCAGTCAAGGTTTGAGATAGCCCCGATTTTTACCTTAAGCTCTTCCGTAGTTAATATTAACACAATATTTATTTTTGTCAAGAGGTTGGGGAAACAGCCATTAAAACACTGCTTCTGTGAGCTACCTCAGGTACAGGTTATTACTACTTGAAAAATCTATTTTTAAAATTTCAGATCGGGATTTTCCGGCCCGAAATGCTTAAGCATTACTAAAGGATCGGTTTTTGAAAGATTAGTTATTTTTACCCCTTTCTTTGCCGCGCTTTCACTCACAAAGTATTCGTCATTTGTAAGCTGGCCGAACCGGATAAGCGCCGGCGTTTCTATGTTCCAAACACCCATTTTTCCAAAGCCCTGCATCATTATCAGGCCGTAAGCCGCACTGTCTTTTACTGTGACCGTTTCTCCGGGAAGAACCGTCAGTTCTTTGGCGCTAAAATCTTTGGATTTATAACAGATCCAATTTTCCTGATAACCATTCTCTTTCGTTTCTTTAAGCGGTTTGACGGGCACAGGTTTCATAAAATTATTTTTGTAAAAATCAGGGTCAATATTTTTCTCCCAGTCCATTACTTCCATCAAGTAATCAAAATCGCCCTTGCGGTTTGACGGGGTGTCCTTCCATAATAATTCTTCCGGTACCACGGCTCTTTCCTGGATTACCGACTGGTACATGGCAAAAACATCGGAGGCCTTCTGCGGTTCATAAGTGCATAAACTTCCCGGGGCATGGAGTACGCCGGCCGGGACATTCCACCCGGTGCCTAATTCAAGCCGGTGCGCTTTGGAAAGCGCAGTAATTTTATTATCGCCTTTTGTAAAATTAATCAGGCATTGCTTCACCTCTTCTTTGGTTGTGCCGGGATTAAAACCGAAAAAGGTGAAAGGAAAATCTCCCCCGTGATTATTTACCTGCGGGGGAAAATAATACGCTTCCGGCTTTCCCGTTTTAGCCACAAGCGCCGCGTGCTTCTCTCTATGGTGAATATGGTGAGGCAAGGGTTCCTGGTTATCAAAGAATTTTGAGTACATCGGCCAGCTTTCGTGCTTTTTCCACAACCTGTCTCCAATGAGCCCGCCTTTAAGTTCACCCACTGCATCGCGCAGGAGAACTTTCTCAATACTGCCTTTATCTTCAAAAACCATAAAACTTAAACCTTCATTTTCTGAAGTTAAAGGCCCGTTATCCGCAGGCGTTGTGGAGGAAAACCATCTCTCGTCTATTCCGCCTCGCTCGCCGCCAAACGCATAATAATCTGAGGGGTGCAACTTTATACGCCTTCCGGGAATGCAAAAAGATCTGGGCACCCAGGCAGGCGCGAGCCTTAAAATTCCTTCGCCCTGCTCTAACGCTCTTTCACAAACAGTTTTTTTTGCCATATACTCTCCCTAATTGTAGACTGCTTCCAGCATCTCGAAAACTTTAAGTTCTGTAAGTTTCGCCTGCAAGCTCCCGTCTTTTTTGGTTTTGAAATGAATTCTCTTTTTCCCGGGCAACAAGAAAAGCCCTTTGAATTTTCTGCCCGCCGGCGGTTTGAGGCTAAACATTAAATCTTTCACCGGTAAACCCGGCTGTTTTGCCTGATAGTTTAAAAAGCCGATAAGAATGCTCTTTTTTTCCGGCCGGTCGGCCAGCGATATCCAGATATCCTCGTGAATATCAGCGGAAAAAGAGGCTTTATTCCCCAATAGTCGTTTTATGAGCCCGGCGAACAATTTATAGTTGCCTTCAGAATCTACGCTTTCAATATCCGCGGCCGAATATATAGAAGTGCCTTTACCATAGTGATTCTCTACTATAAAGGGATTTTCTGTATCCTTCCACGGCGGCCAGCTGTGAATGCTTGCCCAATTTTTATCAAAAACCGAACCGTCACCGGTATTGCAATATGAAAGCGTGAGCTTTGCAAGTGTTTTGCCTTTAGCGCCTCTCTTTAGGAGCACCGTCTTAAGATCCAAATCCGGCAGGAGTGTAAAATGACTGACATAGGTTTGAGGTTTTATTGATGTTTTAGTTTTTTCTTCAGCGGGTTTTAAATATACCATACTTCCTGCATCTTCTTTTTCGAGCTGGCAGCCGAAGACATCCGAAAGCATAAAATCCTTAAATCGATGCCCTTCCGTATCGGTAAGGGAGGTCATCCTGCTCGCGTAGATACAGCCCCCATTTTTGACATACTGCCTGAAGGCTTCCGCCTCTTCCCCGGTCATTCTTAAAATATTTGGTAAGATTAGCACTTTGTAATCAGAGAGCTTCGTCAGCTGTTTTTCTGTGATAACCCCGAACGGGATATGGGTTCTTTGCAGCAGCTTGACAACGCCCCGGAGAGCCTGAATATGCGGGCACCTTCCGCCCTTAGAGTTTGTAATCTTTTTACCGTTTTCCAGAAAATCCATCTTTGAATTATCAGAAAAATAAACTCCGATATCTTCAACGGGCTTTCCGCCGAGGAACGGTTCGTACACCTTTGTCTTTTTATAGATTTTGCTAAACCTTTCATAATTTTCCGGGTTTACGGACCCGTCCGGATTAATTGCATCGATAAACATAAAGGCCGAACTTAAAAGCGTCGAGGCGAAGGCCTGCAGTTCCAGCTCTTCCTCACTTTTCAAACGGACATGATCATTTAAACTGACATTGGCGGTGGTGGCAAATTCAACGGGCATATTCTTTGTAAGATTAAGCATTGTTTTACTGACCAGCAGTTGCTCAATTGAATCTCCGTAAAAATCCCCGCCTAAGAAATCATGGTACTTTGCCGAAGCAAGAGACAGCCCGGGGGTCCAGTTCATAAATGAGGTGGCAAAATTAAAATAGACGGAAATTTTGGGGTTTTTATTTTTAACAAACGTGTACACGCTTTTGATAAATTCGCACATCCGGTCTTCCCGAAATTTTGCAAACTTACACCACAAAGGATCGAGCCAATTTATTGTTTTTGGAATTTCTCTGCCCGTTTCTTTTTTAAACTCCGCCCGGCAGCTTTTGCAAAGGCATATTGCCGGCCAGAAGGACATATCAAAGAAAAACCCGTTAAATTTATAACCGGCTATCATTTCCCCGATCTGGTTAAAAGCAAATTCCCTGTACCCGGCATTATTGGGACAGCAAAAACCATACCTGCCATATGTCGGCTTTCCTTTTTTTGCAGGTATAATTCTCCAGGCAGGATGTTTTAAGAAAGCCCAATTGTTATATACGAGGCTATAATAGATATTTGAGCCCAGACCTGCTTTATTAAGCTCTTTTATGGTTATGCCGACACTGTCTTTGCCCTTAAGCCCGGCATGCATTCTCCCATTTTTAACCGGCCAGTAACATAAGCCCGTATGAGCCTGGGAATAAAACATCGCTGAGGAAAGCCCTGCTTTTTTATAAAGTCCCACAAGTTCTTTGGGATTATAAAGGGAAAGGAACTTCTTATCCCAATCCGGAATATGCATATCCAATAGAAGCCTTCTAAAACCTTTCTGGTACCATTCTTTATTTTCCATAAATAGAATATTACTCCTTAGTCCCCTCTCAGTCAAGTTTATTCAATGCTCTTTCGGGGGCTTACCTAATTTAGAAATTTGTTGGTATTATTAGCGGAAATTGCTTTTCAAGGGGACTCCTCAGGGGTGACAGCAGGGCGGGTTACCCTTGGCCTTACTCCCCATCAATTCATCATCCCCAATTTTATCCGACTTCAGATCAGGGACGACAAAATAGATACCCTCGCCATCAGGATCGGGAAATTCGCTCAAGGTCGTAGGAACACGCTCCAAATGGGGCCAGAAATTCTGATCCCCTGATCCCCAGCCTTGCACAATGGCCGCGACGCCGCCGGGACGGACATGTTCGTCCGGCACGACTTCGACCGGCCGGTCGGGATCAACCATGACCAGGCGCGGCTCAAAATCGGGATGCGAAGATAACTTGGGCGTCCTCTCCGGGTTGAGGGTGAATACCTTCGGCCCATGCATGATGGCAACTCGTCCGACTTGCGACTGCCGGCCGCGCACCCACCGGTATTGCATCTCCAGCTCCAGTTCCACGACATCGCCCTTCTTCCACAAGCGGCGGATCTGATAAAAGTCACCTCCGGGCGCATCCTTCGCCTCCGCTCCGTTCAGCCGGACTTTTCCCTGACGACACCAGCGGGGAATGCGCAGCCTAAGGGTAAATTCCTTCTCAACGGCCGGACTTAAGACCAGACGGATGTTGCCGGAAGTGGGATAGTCGGTCTCCTGGGAAATTTCGAGTCCGGTTCCGCAGGTCAGCATCATTTTCCCTGAGGAACTGTTATAAAGATTCACCGCCACCCCATCCGGAGTGAGATAGTAGATCCAGCTCGAAAGCCGCGACATAAAGCGCCGGAAATTGTTATGACAGCAAAAAGTGTCCCCATTCTTGTCATAATGCCTCTTGCCATCGAAGGGGGTATGGTAGCGATTCCGCCGTCCGTCCGGGGAAATTGCGGCAAACATCGCATTGTGAATCGAGCGCTCCATGATGTCGCCGTACAGTGATTTTCCCTCAAGGCGGAGCAGGGCCTCCATAAACTGATTGAGATAAAATCCGGTGCAAGTTTCGCCTAAATTTTGCAAACCGCTTTGGGTCTGGTGCCAGCACTCGGCCTCGCTGCAAGTGGCCGTGATCACCATACCCTCTTCCTTCAACAAAAACTCCAGCGTCTTGCGGGTGGTTTCGAGAAGCGCTTCCTCGCCGGTCATGGAAAACAGGTTCAACTGGGCAAGGCAATGCCCCAGTTGCGTGTAAGCGTGATTGCCCAGGGAAGAGGGGCCGCATTCTATCTTCGGGCTGTACTCCTTGAGTTTCAAAAAATTAACCGCGAAATCCCGGTACCGGGCATCCCCTGTCACCTTCGTCAACTCCAGCATTGCAAAATCGCAACCGAGATTGGTCGCGGGAAACGGAATGAAATCTAGGTGTGGCAGAGAGGGATCCCCATCCGTCATATTGGGACGCAGGGTGGGATCCTTTTCAAAGCCGGCCAGCATATGGTCGGCGAGTTTTATGGCCGCGTTCAGGGAAGGCTTGTTCCCGAAGTATCTAAAGTCCTCCACCAGGCCATGAATCAGGTAGCCGCGTTCATGCATATCCCAGAGGGCCCGGATATGCAGGGACTTGTCCCGCAGTATGCCTATGTAGCCCTCCGCATCCTGGGTGGCGATGATGTCGGCAATGAGTTTCTCCTTGAGTTTGCGCAGTTGCTCATGACCCGTTTGGTAGGAGAGCCAAACAAGAGCATTGATAAAATTTCCATACCCCAGTAAACCCGACACATCCGTGCGTTTCTGTAACCGCTCAAGGAAAGTTTTCTGCACATCCACCTTGAGCAGGTTATTCTCGATGATCTGGGTAATCCTCCGGCCAAATTCACCGGCGGTTTTGACATTCTTGGGATCAAGGGAAGACCAGGCAGTTTGATTCATAATCGGGGATTTCATTTGGGTTGATTTTTTGAGTTTTTCATTTTCTTTAGAGCTATTATTCATTATCTTTCTCCTGTGCTAAAGTTTTGAGGTGCTTACGGTAAATTGCTTCCAGGGTCTTAACATCATTCATTGCGTCAGCGGCCGTCGAACGGAACGGTTTGCCCTCGCCTTCATTTCTTCATTGGTATCCATCATATCAAAGCGCCCAACCTATTTACATATATCCTATTTAACTATACCTATTTATATCGCTATTTAAAGTTTAAGCGCAAGTCCATTAGACCGCTTTCCGGGATAAGGCTGCAATATTTTAGGGCAGGTCAATTCGACCCTGCCAATTTCTTGCCAAAAAAAAGGCGCCCGTTTGAGCAGGCGCCTTTTTTCAAATTTATTTATTTGGCCGGTTTCTTCTCTTCTTTTACCGCATCTTTAACATCTATTTCTATATCATCATAATAGAAGGTTTCATTCTTGGCTCCAAGACTCGGGCCTCCGCCAAAAACTATGCCATTAGCCCCTTTATTGAAAAATTCCAGCTTTGTCGGGAAGGTGGTATCTTCTTTAACATCGTTGGCGGTAACCCCTAAGGTCTTATCATCGGTGAAGGTAAATACAAATTTCATCCAGGTTGCTTTTGCTCTTGCTATGCCGGAATTCCATTTATTATACCACTGGTTTTCCGCCGTAAAAATAACTGCATATTGATTCATGGCAAGGACGGGAGAGAAACTTATCGCTTCT
>CAIYPD010000081.1 GCA_903928075.1 Candidatus Firestoneibacteriota bacterium | reverse complement strand
TAAACACCTCGCCCGTTCTTTCCAGATTCACCGTAATAGCCTGCGCCGATATTTTTTCGATATGACTATATTCTTTTTCAATAAAATTCCCGCCATCTTTAAACCTGAGCGTTTTGAAATCTTCCAACCCGGTATCCATACCCAAAAAGTGATCTATAAAAGAAACACGCCTGTATCGGTCATAGACAAGGTCCTGCCTTAAGCCGGAATCAAACTCCCGGGTCATCTCATGGACGGACTGGTGGCCGCTCCCTCCGCCGGAATTCTCTTTAAAAAGGTCCCGGTGATACGCCTCTTTCCTTCTGCTAAGCGTATCCAGCATATTAAAATCCCTGGGCTTATAGTCAAGTTCAAAGATATGCGCGCCATTGGCCGGGGAAATATAGACATTATAAATATTGCTGTTTAAAAGCACTTCCTCATTACCGTCTTTATCTATATCTAAGACTTCGCATTCAAGCCAGGTCTTACTTTTAAAGCGATTTTCATCCGCTATTTTTTCTGCACGGTTTAGATTAGAATAATTCGCAAATCTGAGATGATTCAGATAAAGGCCGCCGAATACTCCGTGCCAGTACGGACAGTTGCACTGGCCTGCATACAGCAACCTTACGGCTTCGGGCACCCGGTCTTCCTCACCAAAAACTTTATTAACCTTATTTGAAACATAAGCCATTTTCTTTTGCATATTGTTGCTTTCGGGATACTTATTTAAAAAGTTTTTAAAGTAACCTCCCTTTACAAAGCGGCTGACATTTTCATACATTCCATTATTCTTAAGATATTTAACAAAATCCTCGTATTCATTGATGGTCTCACCGGGCATACACCATTCCAGCATTTCATCATAGGAAGTTGTCGGCATGTAGATGCGGCTTAGCGGTTTGTGGGCCGCCATATACTCGGAAAAAGTCGTAACATTTATCCACTCTTTATTTTTTTCGAGTTCGGTAAAAAACTTTTCCAGCCAATTTTCACCATAGACCCATTCATGAGTCTTGGGCCAGATTCCGAATTTCTCGCCGTCATCCGCAAGCACAACAAGGTTATTGCCTTCTTCCGTGGCCAAAGAACGGAGATATTCGATTGTCTCTCCGGGCATGCGAAAAGGCACAAGATACCTCATCTTTGAACTTATAGGAAAAACATTCAGTTTATATCCGTCCTCTTCTGTCACAAAATAACCCGTGAGCTCTCTTTCTTGCAAGCCGGTGCTTTTTAAATGCGTATCATCAACAATGGTATATTTTAATCCCGCCAGGGCAAAACTCTTAGCCAGATAAGGTTCCCAGATTCTCTCCGTAAGCCAGGCTCCCTCAGGTTTATACCTGAAGTTCTTAAAAACATATTCGTTAAGCATTTTCAGCTGGCCGGCCCTATCCCTGTCGGAAATAAAAGGGAATATCGGTTCATAGAATCCGCCTGAAATTATTTCGACCCGGCCTTCGGCCACCAAAGCAGACAACACCGCCAGATACTCCGGCCTGTTCTTTTCAAGCCACTCCAGCAGGGAACCGCTGTTATGTACGGAAATTTTGAGATTTTCGAATTTCTTAAATACCTCTAAAAAAGGCATATAAGCTTTCTTAAATGCCATTTCAAATACAAAATCAAAATTGCCTACAGGCTGATGGTTATGTATGCCCAGCACAAAATTAATCTTTTTCAAGTTTACAACCGCCTTTCAATAAACAATCATAAAGACTGCTTTCTTTATCCACCGGCAGCATTTTGACTGAGGTTCGCACACCCTTGGCTTCAAGCTGATGAAATACGGCAATATCCGCATCATCCAGAAATATGCAATTAGTGAACTGCTTTTTATTCTCCGAGTGCCGCATACCGCCCAGGTTTATCTCCTCGATCTTAAAACCGTTTTCAAAAATCCTAAGACAGTCCGCGGGATTAGAGGTTAAAATAATTACTCTTTTTTCGGCAATCTCTTTGCTTTCCGGCTTTAATTTAAACTCATCCACCGCAAATATTTCCACTTTTATTTCCGGCGGCACTGCCATCTTGAGCAGACATTTCTGCAGTTCATTGCGTGCAACCGCATCGTTAATAACAATAATACTGTCCGCTTTAAGGGCATTAACCCAGCCTACCACTATTTGGCCGTGAATAAGCCTGTCGTCTATTCGAAAAAGCATTACCGGCATGTTTTGTGTATATCCCCCATATTTATTATGGTTCCGCGGCTCTTTTCTGCTAAATGTCGGGCAAGTAGTTTCACATCTGAATAGGTTTCTCTGGAAAGCATGGCTTCTAAAACCATAGGGAGATTGACTCCGGTAATAACCTCAACTTTATGAGTAGTAAGAAAAATTGCACTGACATTTGCAGCGCTTCCGCCAAACATATCGGCAAGAATAAGCACGCCTTCCTTAGAAGTCAGTGCTTCCACAGCTTCACACAGTTTCCCCTTAAGGTCATCCAATCCCTGCGAAGCAATAAGCGGGATAGTGACTATCTTATCCTGCTTTCCGAGTATCATCTCGGAAGTACTAAGCAAGGCTTCACTTAATACTCCATGCGAAACTATAATTATCCCGATCATCCTTTCTCCCTTTATCTTAACTTACTTCCCCTTTCTTTTAATGAGGGGAAGGTATAGTTCGTTTTGATTAAATCGATATCAGTTTAATCAAAGCCCGGCCAAGAGCTTGCGGATCGTGCCGTATCAACCCATCCTCGCATATTTTACTCATATTCCGCCGGCTTACGGTAACGCCCAGTTCAAGGAGTTCTTTTTCATCAATCATTACATTCTCGTAACGGTGCTGTTTGTTCCCTGCAGGAATACCCCCGGGCACAGTGCTTGAATTAACCACCACAGCATCTATCACCGGCTCGCCGGCGTATTCAAAAATCGCCCTGACCTGCCCGCCGGCCGTTGCATTGCCGGGTTCATATTTTTGGGCCAGCAGGTTCACAACCAGAATTTTCAAACCGCGGGAAGCAAACAGAGCTTCCGGTATGCCTTTTACAAGCATGGCCGGCAGAATCGAGGAATACAAGTTCCCCGGCCCGATTATCACGGTATCGGCTCCTTTGATTATTTCAAGCACTTTTTCATTGACCCTATAAGCGGCGGCGCTTAAACACACCGAGCGTATCTTCAGATTCTCACTAATTAAGGTCTCTTCGGATTTTACCGTTTTGCCTCCGGTCGTTTTAAACTCCGGCAACACCGGATCGAGCACCAGGGGATAGATCCTGCCTGCCAAAGAAAAAACATTTGCCGATTCATTGAGTGCCGCAGAAATGTCTCCGGTCACATCTTCCATGGCCTTTACATACAAGTCGCCGAAATTAAATTTGGAGAGACGGGTATTCTCAAAACCGTAGCCAAACAGTTGACTCAAAGACCTGGTGTCAGCCAGAGCCGTCAACGCACTCCGGATGTTTTTATCAGTCGGCATTATTAGAACATCAATATTGCTTGTGTATTTTTTTAAGCCATTCAGGATTACGGCTATCCCTGCGGCATCACCTAAGACCGCGATTTTTGGCCCCCGGGTAAGCTTAATTCTTTCATAAATATTCCCTACAAAATCCTGTTTATTGGAAGGTTTCAAAACCGTAAGTATCGAGTAGAGGCCGCGTTTTACGGCAACATACATACCCCAGACACCCAGGCCGATAAGCAGAAGATCTATGGTTACTCTTTTTGAGGTATAGATAATGATTCCCCGGACAAACGCCGAAAGGCGGTTGGCAGATATGAATTTCAAAAAATCCAGCGGCGGAAATACGCTGCCCAGGGCGCCCTGCAGGCCGACAAAGAAGATAATTACCGAAAGCAGTATTACGCCCACCCAGACGCGGATAACGGATTTGGAATTAAACAATTTTAGTTTCAATTATTTTTCCTTGTCCATCTTGATCTGAATATTTTTCTCAAGCTCGTCTAAAGAAGAATACCCCATCTTCTTAAGGCGTCCCTGCATGGCTGCCACTTCCACTATGATTGCAATATTTCTACCGGGTTTCACGGGTATAGTCAGGGCGGGTAACTTTACTTCCAAAATTTCATGGAACTGCTCTATCAGGCCGACTCTTTCATAGGATTTTTTCTCATCCCATTCTTCCATTTTTACCACCAGTTCCACTCTTTTTCTATCTCTTGTTGCACCGACCCCGAACAGCTCTTTTATATTAACTATCCCCAGGCCCCGGACTTCAAGATAAAACCTGAGCAGCGGCTGGGGAAACCCAAAAAGATGTTTATCGGAGGCTTTGATCAATTCCACTAAATCATCGGCCACCAGGCGATGACCGCGCTTTACCAGGTCAAGGGCGCATTCACTCTTTCCGACGCCGCTTTTACCCATAAGCAAAACTCCGACACCGTACACATCCACCAGCACTCCGTGCACCCGGGCTTTGGGCGCCATCGTCTCTTCGAGATAATTTATAATCTCGCCGATAAACTTAGTAGTCGACATGCGGGTTTTAAAAACCGGCACCTTATGCCTCTTGGCCGCTTTTATTATTTCCCTGGTAGCGGGAAGACCGCGGCAGACAACAAGCATCGGGATGTTGCGGGAGAACAGTTTTTCGAGAACCGCTTCTTTCTCTTTTGCGCCGAGGTTTTTTAAATATCTCACCTCCGCATTGCCCAAAACTTGAATGCGCTCTGAGACAAAATAGTCAAAATAACCGGAAAGAGCAAGACCGCACCTGTTTACATCGGCTACAGTCAGTTTTCTTTCCAATCCGGCCTCACCGGCCAAAAGCTCTAACTCAAGCTCTTTACTTTTATCTTTAAGAAGTTCTCTGACGGATACGCTCATGAACCCTCTTAGAACTTGAGATTCTCTTCTTTTGAGATTACAGCCATAACATCTTCGGGTTTCTGGCAGCTAATTAAAGCTTTCCTGAAATATTTGTCTTTTAATAACCCGGAGATTTTTGCCAGAGATTTAAGGTGCAGCCCGCTGGCATTATGCGGTGCAAGCAGCAAAAAGAATATTGTAACCGGATCCCCGTCCAGAGTGTCAAACTGCACGCCTTCGCGGGAAAGTCCGAAGGCCGCAATAATTCCGTCCACGGTATCGGTCTTCCCGTGCGGGATCGCCACGCCCTGGCCGATGCCGGTGGAGCCAAGCTCTTCGCGTTCCAGTAGCACCTCTACTACTTTTTTCTTATCCTTTACTTTGCCTGCTTTTACCAGCAAATCCACCATCTCTTCCAGGACATCTTTCTTGTTCTTTTTTACCAGATTCAGACTGATACAATCCTTTGACAAAAAATCTATGATTTTCATTAAAACGTTCCTCCTTTCATGCTTCCCAGAATTTTTCTTTTAGCAGCAGGTAGAATTTTCAATTCTTCCCTGTACTTTGCAACGGTGCGCCGGGAGACTTTCATGCCTCTCTCAGTCAAAACCGCCTGAATCCGGCCGTCACTCATATTGCAGTCTTTGTCCTCCTCTGCTATATTTTTTATTGCTTCCTTTACCGTCCGCGAAGCTACCGCGGGCTCGCCTTCTCCTTTTTCTATACTGACATTAAAGAAGAACCTGAAAGGGAAAATCCCTTTAGGTGTTTGGACATATTTGCCGGCGGTAACCCGGGAAATTGTCGACTGATGCATCTTGACTTTTTCTGAAATCTCCTTTAAAGCCAACGGCTTTAAAAAATCCATTCCATTTTCCAAAAAATTTTTTTGGGCTTCAATTATTGCCCCGGTAACCTTAAGCAGTGTTTTTTTTCTCTGACTAATAGCATTTATTAACCAGACCGCCGAGGCAAACTTATCTTTTAAATATTTTCTTTCCTCGGGAGAAGTCGTCTTTTTTTTGCTCATCTCCCTGTAAAAACTGCTGACTTTAAGAAACGGCACGCCCTCGTTATTTATGCTTAGCCGGTAGTCCCCGGTTTCGTCTTTTTCGACAACCACATCCGGCACAATATATCTGACATCTGAGGCGGAAATTTCCCGGCCGGGCTTGGGTTCCAGTTTTGAAACGGTGGCGACCGCCCGGTATATCTCCGCCATCGTTACTTTTTCTTTCTCTGCTGCTTTATCAAGATGGCCTTTTTCAAATTCTTCCCAAAAATCCGTCACCAGTTTCCAGGCAAGCGAACCTTCCAGTCCTTTGAATTTCAACTGTATCTGCAGGCACTCTTTAAGATTTTTCGCACCCACGCCTGTCGGCTCAAAGCCCTGAATCAAGGCCAGCATTCTTTCAGCTGTCTCCACCGTCGTGCCGGTCTTTTCTGCGGCTTCCTGCGTGGTGGTAAGCAGATAGCCGTCCTCGTTAATATTTCCGATAAGATATTCGCCCGTCTTATACTCCCCGTCCGAAACCTCGGTCAACTGCAACTGCCAGAGGAGATGCTCTTCAAGAGAATAAGCCTGGTTGGCTATATTATCAAAGTTAAAATCTTTTTTAGGATTGCGGTCAACTTCGCTTCGCCCGTAATCCGCCGTCGACTCGTTTTCAAGGTGCTCCGCTATCTTTTCTAAATCCAAAGACCCGTCTTCCGCCTCGGCCTCCGGCAGTTCAGGCTCCTTCTCCGCCGCTTCCAGGGCCGGGTTCTTCTCAAGTTCTTCGTCTATATACTCTTTAAGCTCTATAGCCGGCAACTGAAGGATTTTCAAAGATTGCTGCAGGTTCGGACTAAGCATCAAACGTTGAGAATGCCTTAGTTCCAGCCGGTTATCGCTCATTTAGTTGCTTTCCATTATGGTAAGAACATGTTTATTAAAGTACTTGTCCGTAATTTTGTTTATATCCGCCGGGGTTACCCCGGAAATAGCTTCTGCATAACCGTCAATATAGGCATAGCCTTTGCCCGCGCTCTCATACCAGGCCAAATACCAGGCTTTTTTAGCGTTGGTCTGTTTATCAAGATAGAAATTCCCTACAATGTAATTTTTTGCCGCCGTGATATCCTCTTCCGTCAGGGCCTTCCCCGCCCGGATGTTTTCGACCTGAAGAAACAGCCCCGCTTTTAGTTTTTCAATATTCTCTTTTCGTGTGCCCGCGTAAAATATGAAATGACTGTCGTTTACTCTTGACGGAGAAAAAGCACCTATCTCATAAGCCAGTCCCTGTTTTTCTCTTAACTCCACAAATAATTTGGAACTCATCCCGCCGCCTATGGCCCCGCTTAGGACTTTTACTGCCGGAAAATCCGCACTCTTTATCGAAGGAGCCGGATAACCCAGAATAAGCATAGATTGGGACTTATCCCGTTTGATAACATTCTCAGAATTCTGCTCAAGCTTAAAGACGGTACTGCCCCGGCAAAGCGCGCCATCATCTTTTGCCTCTATACCGCCGAACCGGTTCTCCAGCATTTCCATAATATCTGCCGGGTAATTTCCGGAAACAGCCATTACGATACGGGGAGCTTTGAGTCCGGCCTTGTATGCCGTTAAAACCTGCTCTCTTGTCAATTTCGAAAGTGTCTCAAGCGAGCCTAACTTATCCAGACGGTAGCAATGCCCTGCGTAAAAAATCTCTTTGAACTTGCTGTAGGTAAAATCAAAACTCCGGTCCTCCCGGGACTTGAGCGAGGCAGAAATGTCCTTCCTGACTTTATCCAGCTCTTCCTTCTTAAAAGATGGGGTCAGAAGCGCCTCTGTCATCAGGTCAAGTGCTTTTGGAAGATGTTTTTTAACAGAAACCAGAGAAACCGTGGAAAAATCCTCGCCGCCGGCAGTATCAAGTGACGCACCCAGAGCTTCAATTTCTTCCGCAAACTCTGCCGCCGACCGGGTTAAAGTTCCCTTTACTAAAAGTTCAAAGGCCAGATTAGTTACGCCGTTATTTTCCGCTGTTTCATAGGAAGATCCGTTACGCACAAAGAGGGAAACGGCGATTATCGGAGTTAGAGTATCTTTATTCAATATAACTATAATGCCATTTTTTAGCGCTTTCTTCTCCGGCGAAGCAAAAGCAGGAGCACAAAACACTAAAATAACACCAATACAGCAAAGCATTTGGTTAAATTTGTGTCTCATAATATTCATCCTATGTGAAAAGGTAATTCACTATATTATACAACTATATGCAGGGGGTTTTCAACCCTATTTAGGATTTTAGAAGGGGGGTTCAAAGGATTTACAAGGTTTTATTGAGTATTTGTCTTTTTATTCCACGATTGGTGAATTTGGAAAGTCTCTTCAGTCGCCTCAGTTCTATATAACTAAGTTCATGGGAACC
>CAIYPD010000080.1 GCA_903928075.1 Candidatus Firestoneibacteriota bacterium | reverse complement strand
GAAAACTCCGGCGCAATTTTATTTTTTTGCACCAAAAGATAATCAAATACAATTACAGTTGCTTTTGGTCCCGGGCGTTCGTCCGCCATAATAAATGAGCACAGAACCATACATAATATTCCGGTTTTTATCATTTTTTCCTTTTTTTTGGAGGCGGCACTCGGATTTGAACCGAGGAATAGCGGTTTTGCAGACCGCTGCCTTACCACTTGGCTATGCCGCCCTTAAAGTACTATTATACCGAAAATAGCTTATATTTTCAATCAGTAAAGCATTTCGTGCTTAAACTCCCGGCTTAAGCGAATATTCCGTTAATTTTTTCTCCGCAATAAACGCATTTGCCCTTTAAAATATTTATTTCGTTAAGGCAGTAGCCGGACCGGCTTACTACTATTTTCTTACAGTTAGAACAAAGTGTTTCCCCGTTTTCCGGTAAATTCGTATTACCTATATAGACATACTTGAGTTTAATTTCCATTATTTTTTTTGCTTTTCGCAGACATTCCAAGGGTGTCGTTCCGGTTTTCATAAGGTGCTGAGGAAAATATCTTGAAATATGAAAAGGTATATCCGGAGAAATACCGGCAA
Organism: Candidatus Firestoneibacteriota bacterium; assembly: GCA_903928075.1. Lineage (GTDB taxonomy): Bacteria > Oederibacteriota > D2-FULL-39-29 > D2-FULL-39-29 > D2-FULL-39-29 > CAIYPD01. Next base: position 4,881 of record CAIYPD010000080.1, on the reverse strand, counting down.
CCCAGTCAGCCATAGCGCTTAGCTCTTCACCTGTATCATTTTGTCCGGGTATAAGCAAATTTGTAAGTTCAATATGGCATTTTTCAAAAGAAGTTAGAATAGTATCTTTAACGGCATAAAGATCGCCTTTACAGATACTTTTATAAAAACCCGGACTAAAAGCTTTAAGATCTATGTTCATAGCGTCAATATAAGGTAACAGTTCAGCCAACGGCCCTCCATTTACATAGCCGTTAGTGACAAGCACATTCTTTAATCCTGCTTCTTTAGCTTTTCTGGCTATATCCAGTACAAACTCATACCAGATGAACGGCTCATTATAAGTATACGCAATGCCCACTGCCTTTGTTTTAAGCGCTTCCTCAATAACTTTTTCAACTGATATTTTTTGTCTTCCTGAGTCCGGATTTTGGGATATTTCCCAATTCTGGCAAAACTGGCAGGCAAGATTACAGCCGTTAGTGCCTATTGAAAGAATATTCATCCCCGGAAAAAAATGATATAATGGTTTTTTTTCAACAGGATCCAGAGCAAAGGCCGTAATTTCCCCGTAGACGGTTGTTATCAGCCTCCCGTGAATATTTTTTCTTATACCGCAGCTTCCGGCTTTATTCTCAGCAATAACGCAATAATTAGGGCAGAGAAGGCAGTTTATTTTATCTCCTGACTTTTCCCAGTAAAGAGCTGTCTTCATTTATCCTCTCATTTTAAAAGATGTGAAAATACCTTTTACACAATCTTCTGCCACGGGAAACTTCCGCATACTCAGGCGGGCGCTTAACAAACTTTATTAGTCCTGTTCTTCAATTCTTTTAGCAGTGCTTTCTGCATTATTTTAACCGGAGCTTTTTTACCGGTCCAGAGTTCCCAGGAAATAGCTCCCTGGTAAAGCAGCATGCTCAGGCCATTGTAGACCCTCGCCCCTGCCCGCTTTGCGGCTTTCATCGTTGAGGTTAACGCCGGACTGTATATCATATCGTAAAACACTATACCTTTTCTAAAAGCTTTAGAACCAACAGCAGGCTTATCTTTTGGTTTTAGCCCCAAAGAAGTGGCATTTATTATCAAATCAGAGCCCGCAGCATACTTCTTAACAAAATCTTCTGTCAATGGACCGCAAATTACTGCAGTTCTTGGAGCAAACTTTCTTATAAGCTTTACCGCAGTAAGCGCCTTATTTCTTGTTCTATTTGAAATAATAATTCTTTTTGCGCCTTTGACTGCAAGATAAATAGCCGCGGAGCGCCCTGCCCCGCCGGCACCTAATATTATAATGCTCTTATTCTTAATCTCCATCCCTACTTCATTTTTTAATCCCAAACGCAAGCCCTCTCCGTCCGTGCTGGCACCGTAAAGTTTTCCCTTTTTTACAGTTATCGTATTAACTGCCTGAAATATTTTTGCTTCCTTTGAGAGAAAATCTACATTTTTATAGGCCACTTCTTTATGAGGCACGGTCAGGTTGATTCCGGTGACACCAAGAACCGCTAATTTCTTAATTAAGAAAGCGGCTTCTTCGGGTTTCACTTCAAAAGGCAGATAGGATACCGTTAAACCAGCGTTTCTAAAAGCAGCATTTTGCATAGCCGGAGAAAGACTGTGTTTTACAGGGTAGCCAAAAACACCCGCAATATAAAGGTTATTTTTACTGGCTTGTTTTTTGTTCGAACTCATTATTAATATCTCCCACTATTTCTTCAAGGACATCCTCAAGTGTAACCACTCCTGTGACCAGGCCTTCACTATTTTTAACTATAGCCATATGCACTTTACCCATTTTAAATTCTGTAAGCAGATCAGAGATCCTGCTATTTTCATTTATAAAATACGGCGGCCTCATCAGGTCAGCCAGCACAAAGAGTTTCTTATTAAGGAGCAGGTTTATAAGATCTTTACCATGGACAATTCCAATAATGTTGTTTCTCTCACCTTTGTAGACCGGCATCCGGGTATGACCTTCCTCTACGGTGCCTTTTAAAATATGATTGATACTCTCTGCGGCATTAACGCAATAGGTATTTTCTATGGGGAGCATTGCATCCTTTGCAACTTTTTCGCTAAACCGGAAAATGTTCCGCAGCATTGACCCTTCTTCGCCTTTCAGTATCCCCTCTTCACTTCCCAGTCTGACCATAGAACGGATTTCCTCGCGGGTAATTATCGGAGTGTTTTCTTCCGCTTTACCGCCAAAGAGCCTTATTACATGCACGCCAATTTTTGTGAATAATCTTGTCAGCGGATTTATTATTTTATGAAAATAGTAGAGCGGGGCTATCGCATACCTGACGGTTTTTTCCGCATTGTGAATGGCGAATATTTTCGGTACAATTTCTCCGAAAAGAATTATTATAAAAGTTACGGTAAAACCGCTGAGCGTCGTCAGCAAAGCTTTGTTTAAGTCAAAATGCCGGGCGAGTTCATCGGCCATTATCGCGCTTAAAGTAGCCGACGAAACGGCAACAGCATTGATGCCTATCAATAATGTGGAAAGTATTTCATTGGGTTCTTTTAACCAGAGAGTTAAATACTTGCCCTTCCTGGGATATTCTTTAATAAAAAGAGTGGTTTTAGACCTGCTTAAAGATATCAACGCAGTTTCAATGCCGGAAAAGAAGCCTCCAAGAATAAAGAGAAATACAAGAAAACTCCCGAGAATTACGGCTTCAAACGCTGCATTCATTTAGTCCACCAGCCCTTTACTTTTTAATGCGGCAAAAGCGCTCTTTTCTTTTTTTTGCATTTTGTGATAATCTGCTTTCCTGTAATGCTTGTAACCGTTTATATGATAAAAGCCGTGTATAAGGAGAATTACTGTTTCTTTTGCAAAATTATTGCCGTACTTGCTTGCCTGTTTTTTTGCCGTTTCCAGGGAGATTATAATCTCTCCCAGTAACATTTCATCTTTTCCGTATTCAAACGACAAGACATCCGTCGGCGTATTTCTGTACCTGTAAAGCCTGTTTAGCTTCTTGATTTCAATATTCCCGGTAAAAACAATACTTACCGGTTTTTTAATTTTCTCAAGAGCTAAAAGCACTTCAATAATTGTTTTTATTTTGGCAGGCCCGAGTCGAGGCGGTTTGAAACCCGGGAGTATTTTATCATAAGAAACGCTCACTTTACTTAGCTTATTTCTTTTCATGTTTTTCAAAAGCCAGAAGTATTTTTTGGACCAGACCGTGCCTTACGGCATCCAGGGCCGATAGATGAACTATCTTTATCTCTTCAATGTCTTTCAGTATCTTTAATATGTAAATCAGTCCTGACTGTTTTTCTCTGGGCAGATCTATCTGTGTTATGTCTCCGGTTATTACAACCTTCGAGCCAAATCCTAGGCGGGTCACAAACATTTTCATCTGTTCCGGTGTGGTATTTTGAGCTTCGTCTAGAATTATAAAACAATTACTGAGTGTTCTTCCCCTCATATAGGCAAGCGGCGCCACCTCAATTGAATCACGCTGAACAAGGTCCATAAATTGTTCACTATCAACCATATCATACATAGCATCATAGAGCGGTCTTAAATAGGGATTTACTTTTTCCTGAAGAGTTCCCGGGAGAAAACCCAGTTTCTCTCCGGCATCTACGGCCGGTCTGGTTAGAACTATCCTGTCAACTTTCCCGGAAGTCAGGCTTGCCACTGCCATTGCCACGGCCAGGTAGGTTTTTCCTGTTCCGGCAGGACCTACCCCGAAGACCATATCATGATTTTTAATGGCTTCGATATACTTTCTTTGTCCTTCAGTTTTTGGTTTAATTACACGCTTTCTGGAGGGGACAGGTATGGCTTCGTCGGTACCGGTCGCGGGATCAATATAGTTTTTATCTTCGTTATGTTTGTAAAGCGAGATAAGTTTCTTGACTGTTTCTATATGAATCTGCTCCCGATCCCTGTGAAGTCTTTTTAAATTGTTGAAAATATTTTCTACGGCTTCGAGGGCCTCTTTGCTCCCGTTAGCAGTCAAAGAATGGCCTCTGGCGGTTAATTTTACAGGGAACTCCTGTTCTATAAGATTTAGCGCTTCATCATTGTGGCCGAAGACATTGATGGCTTCTTTGGTATTATTTATATGTATGTTTATTGAATAAATCTTCACAAGCTTAAACCAGCTCCCTCATCATTGCCGTTTGATATCTTTACTTGAAAAACGGGATAACTCCCGTTACAAAATATTTCATTTCATTCCGGGGTAATATTGTTTGAGATCAAAAGCATCATTGCCGCAATATATTTTTGAATCTGGCGAAATCACACAGTTGGTAAACAGTGTCTGGGTAGCTGAAGTGTCCGGAGCGGCCTGTCCTGGAATTAAAGTGATTGTAGGCGGTGGATTTACGATAGCAATCTTCATGCCTATTATAACATTATTCACACCAACAGGCTGTTTTCTACTTATAAAATTATTACTGTATGGTGTAGTAAGAATTTGTCCGCTATCAAGTTTTATGCGCACAGTACAGCTTGTAGCTGAACGACTCGTGAAAGTTACCTTTTCAATCGTACCCCGGAAAAGCAATTTACCGGGAATACTGTCTTGATTTTGGGACTTTTCAGCTGCTGCTTTATCTTTTTGCGCTCGTCTCTTGGCTAAATCAGCCTCTCTGTCTTTTTTTACTTTTTCTATGGCTTCTTTAGCCGGATCAACGGACTGCCCAAAAACCGGGGAAATCGCAAACAAAATCAAAGAAGCTAAAACTGCTAGAAAAATGCTTTTCATTTAATTCCTCCTGTCTTTTAACTTCGTATTGTCAAAAATCTTTAGGCGTTTTCGCCTAAAATCTTTATTTTATAATATTTTACTTGATTTAAAGTTCCCTCCCCCTTATTATTGACCTGTAACCTTAAAGGAGGCTATGCTATGAAGACCAGAATTTCCCGTT
>CAIYPD010000079.1 GCA_903928075.1 Candidatus Firestoneibacteriota bacterium | reverse complement strand
ATTACATCCTTTTCTGTCATAGTACCTCCAAAAAGATACTATACCAGATAGGACATTTCTACTTTGGTAATACAGGACATTATCACATTGGTATTACAGATATATTTAAGCCCAAACTGGCTAACGACACAGATAAATGATTGTAAGATAATGCAATTTCGGCACCATGAGAAGTCTTATTTAACTTTGTACCTTGTACTTCGTACTTTGTACTTGCTGCCCCTCTGTTTCTCTACCCTAGATTCCAAACCTGAATTGTACCACATCTCCGTCTTTTATCAGATACTCTTTGCCTTCAAGAGCTAAGGCGCCTTCTGCTCTGGCTTTTGCCCAGGAACCTATTTTTAAAAGTGCTTCGTTATTTATGACTTCTGCGCTGATAAAGCCCCTCTCCATATCCGAATGAATCTTGCCGGCTGCTTTGGGGGCTTTGGTGTTTTTTGGAATAGACCAGGACCTTATCTCAGGCTCTTTCACCGTAAAAAAAGTTATCAGGCCCAAAAGCGCGTGTGCAGCCTTAACCAGGCGCTTTAAACCTGCTTCGTCTATACCAAACTCTTTTCCGAATTCTTTGCATTCTTCTTCGGTTAACGAACACATCTCCAGCTCAAGTTTGCTCATTATTTCCACGACTTTGGAATTTTCTGCCGCAGCTTTTTCTTTTAACTTTGCAAGTTCGGGATATTTATTCTCACTCACATTGGCCAGATACAAGACCGGTTTATTTGTCAGGAAAAAGTATTGCGCCATAAACTCTGCTTCATGCTCCTCAAATTGTATTAAACGCACCGGAACACCTTTATTTAAATTTTCTTTAATTTTTTGCAACATATCTCTTTCTTGAAATACTTTTTTATTGTTGGTCTTGAGCAGCCTTTGGATCTTTTGAAACCCCTTCTCTACATGTTCCAGGTCCGCAAGCAGAAGCTCGGTATTGATTATTTCCGAGTCGCGTACGGGGTCAACGCTTCCTGCGACATGCACGATATTTTCATCTTCGAAACATCTGACCACATGAAGTATGCCGTCAACCTCTCTAATGTGGGACAAAAACTGGTTGCCAAGCCCTTCCCCTTTGGAAGCGCCCTTAACCAGACCGGCAATATCCACGAACTCAACGGTCGTAAAGGTAAGTTTTTCATGCGGAATTATTTTAGAGAGTTTTTCGAGGCGTTCGTCAAAAACTGTAACAATGCCGACATTAGGATTAATGGTAGTAAAAGGAAAATTCGCCACTTCTGCTGCAAGTTTAGTGAGCGCATTAAAAAGCGTGGATTTCCCCACATTAGGCAAACCGACTATACCGAGTTTCATATACCTTATATACCAGAAAGGTCTTCCCGGGTCAACTTAAAACCATTTCAGTAAAAGTAAAGTGTTACGACTGCGGTTTTTTCCTCAAGAAAGATATTGCACCACCTGTTATTATTTTCAAAAGCCAGGATAACTCCCGCGGCTGTTTTTTCGCGCAGGGCCTGTTTCCAGCCTTTATTTTTTAAAGTGGCCGTGTAAAAACTTTCACACGACGCGGCGGAGCCCAATAGCGTGTATACGCCGGTAAGGGACTTTTCTTTTCCTGAAAGCCGCTCTATCAAGTACTCTCTATTACTGCCGGCCGGCCAAAGATCACCAAAAATTCCGCTTTCAGGTTCTACTTTTGCTTCCGTACGCTCTTTTTGCCCTTCTGAGGTGTAAGAAATAACCAGAGTGCCTTTTCTTTCTTCCAGAAATAGTACCGTCTTCAGCATTTTTTCTTTACTGAAACTCAGGGTTTCTTTTGCTCTTGAATTCTCAATAAACCCCTGCTTTTGCATCATAACCCTGAACGCACTGATGGTTTTTATTTTTTCATTGTTTGAATAAAACACCTCTCCAAAGCCTTTAAGGCCGTTTACTTTAAGCTCAACAACCTTCATCTTAACAAGGCCGGTACTATCGGGCAGGTCCCCGTAAATTACCGCAAACATACCCGCCGAAAGTACGGCGATTAAGGGAAAAAGATATCCTGCCATTTCGGGGTCTCCTTATCCTTCAGGGGATCAAGATTTCTTTTTTTCCCGGCTGGGGTAGCCCAGGAATTGTGGCTCAGACTGAAAGTTTCTTCCAATATTAACGGGGTTTTGGAATAAATATTATCAATCCTGTATTTGAGGCCTACAACCGATTCCGTGTCGCGGTAGATAGGTCTTATTTCTTTAGAAAGTCCGGTAATAATGCAGTTTTCGGATTTGAGCAGAGCAGCGCGGCTTAATTCCGCTTTAAGTTCTTTTTCTATCCTCAATTTCTCCGTGCCGTCTCTGTTTAGCCAGGAGCCGTAACGCGCGGCGACCGCCAATTTTTGCTTTATCACAAAGAGTGAATTCAATTTGTACAGCCCGATCCAGAGAGCCAGGAGCACGGGCAAAACAAGAACGAATTCGATAAGAGCAGAGCCTTTCTTTTTTCTTCTCATTTTAATGCAGCCAGCCCTTTTTGAAGGCTCCGTACCCCGTTGAAACCGGGATCAATTTTGGATAATACACAGGGTCCCATAAATCTCCCGCCAGCTCGGGAATCCCTGTTCCTTCCAATAAATTATCCGGTTCGCCGGAGTCTCTATCAGGCATAGCTTGTGCAAAAGCCGAAAGCATTGGTATTCCAAAACTAAGGGAGCCCCCAAAAAAACCGGGTTCAGCATTTCCCAGGCCCACGGTCCGGGTAAAAGGCCCGTCCAGGCGTTGATTTACCCAACCTCTTTCCAAATCCTTAACCATATAGCCTTTAACTCCCAGGACTTCAAATCTTTTAACTTTCAAAGAAAACATTCCTTCTATCCCCGTGCGCACCGCAATGCCGTTACTAAAATTACTTTTAAAATTTCCATAACCCGCAAGGGCCGAAGTCCCGGGGAAAGTTTGATTAACAACATCCTGCGCCAGTCTAATCCCATTTGAAACCTTAAAGTCCCATTGTCCTGAGGCGGCTTCTGCGGTCAACGCCGTAAGCAAAGCCCAGTTAAGATCAGAAATTACATTTAAGCCCCGCGCCTGCCAGAGAGCCCCCGTATAGGCGGCGCCATCCACCGCATTTTGGAGTTTTATCTTTCTATATATAAGCTTACCATTCGACAAAGTATAAGAAATAATAAGAAGTATTACCGGGATAGTTACAAGCAAAAGAACCGCTGTCTGACCTTTAGATTTTTTCATTTTATCCTTAACTGTAGTTTTTTCATTCTATTGGCAGCCTGGTGGAAGCTTTTACGGGGAAAACAGGTATTACAATATTTAATCCCGGCACTATATTTTTCACAAACATTGTAACTGTTACCCGGTATTCTCTCCGCAGATACTCGCAATCAATTTTTGCCGCCTGGGAGGAGAGGGAAAATGTAGTTGCAAGCGCCAGCCGTGAGGCTTTTTTTGCAAATACATCCGGTAACTCACCTCTTTTTGGATTTGAATGAACAATAGCGGCGCGGCAGCCGCAAAAAGAAGCATAGGTGACCAGGTATTGCGCATTAAATAGTACCGCCGTCTGTACAATACAAAATAAGAGCAGAAAAAACACCGGTAAAATTAAAGTAAATTCGACAAGACTCTGGCCCTTGGATTTGCAGTTCAAATTTCACCCCATAACAAAACATAGTCCATTGAGATAGTCCATAAGGTCCAAGGTCCATAATGTCCATAAGGTAAACGCTCTTATTTATTTTACCTTACGGACCTTCGATTAAACAACAACAAGGCACATGGACAAGCAAGAAGTTTAAAGCTTTGCACTTACATAAGTATCTCTCAACGATTTTAGACCTTACGGACATTTACAGACCTTTACGGACTGTATTAAAACGCCCCTGTTATCATTTTAGCTATTTTTCCAAAACTGACGGTTATTGAGCCGCCGAATATTTTCATTACCGCCAGTATTAAAACTGCAACCAGCCCTATTATCAATGCATATTCGGCAATAGTCTGTCCTGAGCTTTTTGTGATTTTCATATTTCACCCCTTAAACGAATTTTTTGCAATAATAATTCAGTTATCAGCAATTAGCAATTATGATCTCACCCCCGTGAAATTATTTACAGGTATTATAATGGATACATCCGTTCCAGTCAATAAAAACTTTTATAACGATATTATCTGTCAGCCGGCATTTGTAATATTTGTCTTTCAGGGAACAGGTGCGGCAATCATTTTTGAATATATTCCCCAGTGTTTATGGAGAGTTTTTGAAAATATAGAAAAGACGCCTGTAAAGGCAACAAAGATAAGCGAAATAATCAACACATATTCCACAATAGTCTGACCGGATTTTTTCTTCCGCCTAGGCGGATTTCGCAAAGGAATTATAGTTAAATATTTATACCATTTGCTCAACAATTTCACCCCGGCTGATGTCACAGATAAAAACCAGATGACACAGATGCACGACTGAACATAATAAATATCCTTCAACGATTTTAGACCTTAAAAACCTTACAAACTTTAAAAACCTTATAAACCCTTATCGACATTTATAGACCTTATAGACCGCTTTTCTTTTACTTCACCAACCTTATCATCTTCCTAACCGCAGTATTTAGGCCCGTAAATATCGCTTCCGAAATAATACTATGCCCTATGGAGAATTCCTCTATAATACCAAGCTTTCTGAGCCGGCCGACATTTTCATAGTTGAGACCGTGTCCGGCATTGATTCTAAGGCCTAAAAGTTTGGCTGTTACCGCCGCCTCTTTTATTTTCAGGAATTCTTTATCAACGGCTGTTTGTGTCAAGGCATCCGCGTAAGTACCGGTATGTATTTCTATAAAATCAGCTCCAATTTCTGCCGAGGCCTTGACCTGTTTTTGGTCCGGGTCAACAAACATGCTGACCAGTATCTTTTTTTCGTGGAATATCTTTACAATTGCTTTTAATTTCTTCTTTTGCCCGTAAACATCCAGCCCGCCCTCGGTGGTCAGTTCCTGCCTTTTTTCCGGAACCAAAGTCACCCAGTGCGGTTTTACTTTAAGCGCAACCGCCACCACATCCCGGGAAACGGCCATTTCAAGGTTAAGTTTTGTTTTAATAAATTTTCTTATACCGTAAACATCAAAATCCTGAATATGACGGCGGTCCTCGCGAAGATGTATCGTAATCCCGGCAGCGCCGGAGGCCTCCACAATCTTTGCCGCCTTAAAGGTCGAAGGCTCTCTGCCTAATCTTTGCTGGCGCAGTGTGGCCACATGGTCAATATTTACATTTAATTTCGCCATAGTTTCAGGTTACTCCCGGTTATTTTTTGTCGGTATACTTCTGAAAATTAAGTTTGATTTTCGAAGGGTTGACCTTAAGTATCCGGACATTGTCGTCCGGGACAAATATCTGGCGTGCTGTGATTTCATATTCTTTTTCTCCCTTTACCGGGATACCTATATCGAGTGTTGCTTTTAACTGCGCCGGGCCCAGGGTTCTGATAATATCGGTCGGCCCCCATAAAACCACCGTGACATATTTAGGCCTTTCCCCGATTACGGTAAAGCCCGCCTCATTGGAATATTCCAGCCGGAGCTCAACATCAAGGGTGGTCGTTTTATTTTCATCAATTGAAACATAAGCCCAGGCCGCGATGGCTATCAGAAGGGCGATAATTTTATACCTGTAATTTTTGCTCAGGGAATCCTTAAGCCTTTGCAAAATCTTTTCTATTTCAATACCTTTTTGAGGCATAAAGCGTCAGCATCTCCTTTAAATTATCCGGTTCAACCGGCGTTATTTTCCCGTTTACGCTCAGGGAAACATTTCTCAAATCTTCGGAAACAACTATGGCCACTGCGTCAGTTTCTTCCGTAATTCCGAGTGCCGCGCGATGCCGGGTTCCAAGTTCGATATCTAAATCCGTTTTCTGTGTTAAAGGTAAAATGCAGCCGGCGGCTACAATCCGGCCCTGATTAATAATCACCGCGCCGTCATGCAGCGGGGTTTTAGGCGTAAAGATGGTCATTAATAAAGCGGAATTTATATCGGCGTTTATCCTGCTGCCGGTTTCTATGACTTCTTTTAAGCCTACATTACCTTCTAAAACAATAAGGCAGCCGGTATGCTTTCGAAGCATCTGTTTTACCGTTCTGACTATTTCCTCATAAACAGCGTCTTCGGTCTTGAAAAGGGTTTTAAACTGAATCCTTCTATTCCCGATATCCACAAGTATCTGGCGCAGTTCCGGCTGGAAAAGAATAATAAATGCGATTATCCAGATAGGCCATATATTTCTTAGAAAGTAGTTGATGGTGTGCCACTGGAGGAGGGTAGCCAGCAGGGTTACCCCGAGCAAGAGGGAAAGCCCTTTAAGCATCTGCATCGTCCGGGTTTCTTTTAAGAGTATTAAAAGATAATAGAAAACGACATAAAGTACGAAAATCTGAAAGACATCAGAAAAGCCGATGCTCAAAAAAGGACTTAGGATATTATTTAGTATTTGATCCATTTACACCTTCAAAATTGCTTCCGTGATTTTTAGCGCCGAAATTGTTTCCTTTACATCATGCACCCGGACAATTGCCGCGCCTCTTTCCACCGCGAGGACTATAGAGGCCAGCGAGCCTGCCAGCCTGTTTTCTGCGGTTTCAGCGGTCAGTTTTCCTATAAATGATTTCCTTGAGGTACCGACTAGCACCGGGTAACCAAGTTTAACAAACCCGCCGGTATTTTTCAATATTTTTAAATTATCTTCCCGTGATTTACCGAACCCTATACCCGGATCTATAATTATGCTTTCTTTGCTGTTTCCAAAAGAGAGCGCGGTCTTTATACTATTTCTTAAGTAACTTTTTATTTCCTTCATCAGGTCCCCGTAAACAGGGTTAACCTGCATATCGGCCGGAGTCCCTTTAATATGCATGAGCACCAGGCCTGCTTTGGCCCCGGCTGTAAGCCGGGCAATTTCCGGATTATAATGCAGGCCGCTTATATCATTGATTATTGAAACGCCGGCCTCAAGTCCGGCCCGGGCCACTTCATATTTATAGGTATCGAGCGAAACAGGCAGTTTTAGTTTTTTGGTAAGTTTCCGGAGCACCGGCAGAACTCGGTCTAATTCTTCCCGGGCAGAAATTTTTAAAGCGCCCGGCCTGGTGGACTCGCCGCCGATATCTATTATATCTGCGCCTTCTGCCGCCAGCAGCAAAGCCCGGTCCAGAGCTTTTTCCGGATCCAAATACCTGCCCCCGTCAGAAAAAGAATCCGGCGTAATATTCAGAATTCCCATTATCAAAGTTTTTCCGGCAGGAGGAAGGTCAAAAGAGAATTTACCGCAAAGAAACTGCTTTTTTTTCATGACCCGCGGATTAAGGCAAGGGCTTCACTTCTGGTAGCCTGGCTCTTTCTGAAGAGCCCTCTTACCGCCGAAGTCACCATCTTTGAGCCGGGTTTTTTTATTCCCCGCATAGTCATACAAAGATGTTCAGCTTCGACCACGACCAGGACCCCTTTGGGTTTTATAGACTTAGTCAAAGTATCGGCGATCTGGCTCGTTAAGCGTTCCTGTAACTGCGGCCGCTTGGAGACCGTGTCTACGAGGCGCGCAATTTTCGAAAGCCCCAGCACTTTATTGTTAACGGGTATGTAAGCCACATGGGCTTTTCCGATAAAAGGCAGCAGGTGATGTTCACACATGGAATAAAACGGAATGTCTTTGAGTAAAACCATCTCATCATGTTCTTCCGTGAAGAGAACTTTAAGTTCTTTAGCCGGGTCCAGACCGACCCCCTGAAAGATTTCTTCATACATCCTCGCCACGCGCGCGGGAGTGTCCTTCAGCCCTTCCCGTCCCGGGTCTTCGCCGATGGCAACCAGAATATCTCTGACGGCTTTTTCTATTTTGGCCTTATTCATGCTTTCCCCGTGGTCGTGTTGGGCACCGGTGCGGGATTTAATTCCGGTTTTACCGCCCCCTTCTTGTCTTCGATTTTAGCTTCGATGGTGCTGCCTGTTGCCGGGGGCGCAGGGGGTTCGGTCGGGGTCTTCTTTTTGCCGGTAATAATTTCTTCCACTTCCAAACCGTCCAGAGTTTCCCTCTCCAGCAGCGCTAAAGCGATTTTTTCCAGCTTGCCTTTATTTTTAGTAAGCATTTTTTTTGCTTTATTGTAGCAATCTTCTATGATACACCTGACCTCTTCATCTATCTTTTTTGAAGTGTCTTCCGAATAATCCTTTTCCTGCATATAACTGCCGCCTAGAAATATTTCTCTATCCGGCCTTCCATAAGTACGGGTACCCAGTTTTTCGCTCATACCATAAGCGGTTACCATCTTATGCGCAACTTCCGTAACATGCTGAAAATCAGCGCTGGCTCCGGTGGAAACATCCTCCATAAAGAGCTCTTCTGCTATACGGCCGCCCAGGGAGATCATAATATCCGTGATAAATTCTTTTTTGCCTCTGGAATGCCGGTCTTCGGTAGGCAGTCTCCAGGTAACACCCAGCGCAATGCCGCGGGGAATTATTGTTACCTTATGCAGGGGATCGGCTCCGGGCAAAAGGTTGGCTATCAAAGCATGACCGGCTTCATGAAAAGCCGTGTTCCTCTTTTCTTTATCCCCTATTATGAGGCTCTTTCTTTCGACACCCATATATATCTTGTCTTTTGCATCTTCCAGTTCTTTAAGAGAAATTTCTTTTTTATTGTTTCTTGCCGCGAGCAGGGCCGCTTCATTAATAAGGTTAGCCAGATCCGCGCCGGTAAAACCCGGGGTCCCCCGCGCAATAATGGAAAGGTCTACATTTTTTTCGAGAGGCACTTTTTTAGTGTGGATTTTCATGATGGCTTCCCTGCCTTTATAATCGGGAAGAGCCACAACAACGCGCCGGTCAAATCTGCCGGGGCGCAGCAGCGCCGGATCCAGCACATCCATACGGTTTGTGGCCGAAACTACGATAAGACCCGTGTTTGTTTCAAAACCATCCATTTCCACCAGGAGCGCGTTTAGCGTCTGTTCTCTTTCATCATGACTTCCGCCCAGGCCTGAACCGCGGCGGCGCCCGACTGCATCCAGTTCATCAATAAAGATAATACACGGCGCATTCTTTTTCCCCTGTTCAAATAAATCTCTTACCCGGGCTGCGCCGACACCTACAAACATTTCCACAAAATCAGAGCCCGAGAGCGAGAAAAAGGGCACGCCGGCTTCCCCGGCCACCGCCCGCGCCAAAAGGGTTTTGCCTGTACCGGGAGAACCTATAAGAAGCACGCCTTTGGGAATCTTCCCGCCAAGCTTTTGAAATCTTGTCGGTTCCTTGAGAAAATCTATAACTTCTTTCAATTCTTCTTTAGCTTCTTCAACTCCGGCCACATCATCAAAGGTGACTTTTGTCTGATTGGAAGAAAAGAGTTTTGCGCGGCTCTTGGCAAAATTAAAAGCCGAATTGCCCGCGCCCTGCATCTGTTTCCAGACAAAAAATATAATAACGCCGAGGATAAGAAAAGGCGCGATACTCATAAGAATATTAAGCCAGAGCGGTATCTGCTCCGGAGCTTTTACGGTTATCTTAACATTTTTCTCGCGGAGAATCTTCCACATATCCGGGTCCGCGCCGATAAAAGTGAAAAAGCCGTTTGGTTTTCCCGCCACATAAGTGCCTTCCACTTTCTTTTGGTCCTCATAGACGGTAACTTCTCTAATCTTACCTTCACCGGCAGCAATAATAAACTCGCTGTAGCTTATCGCCTCCGGGCCCTTCTTTGCGTTCATTAAGTAAGATGCCCCGTAAATGGCCAAAAGAAAGATCAATATCCATACTGACAAAGTCTTAAAACCGTTACTCACTTTACTACCCTCCCTAAATTATTCAACAAAAACACCATTTTTAAGCGTATTTTACTATAATATAGCAGAATATCGGGTTTGTCAATAATGTTTTATATCATATAGAATAGGGCAAATTAAGCAGAAAAGGACAACCCTATGGCGGGACGACTATAATCCGCATCTTATCAAACGCTTTTTCCGAAAGGCCTTACTTTGGGCTCTTTTCCTGTTTTACGCGTTCAAGAAGTTTGAGATAGAGTTTGGCATTTTTCCTTAACCCAAGGTCGACATCAGTTTTGGAAATGTCTTCCAGGAGCTTGGCCCTGCCGGGAAACGGAAGGCTCAGCAGAGCGTAAATCGCGTTCTCTCTCTTTTCTTTTTTCTCCGATTTAAGGTCTTTTAAAACGGCTTCTTTTTTTTCCTTGCCCACCTTAACCGTTTCGGTATTCTCGTCGGGCTGGACGAAATCAAAAATTCCGGGTTTTATCCACAGGTACATATCCACACCAATATCTTCTCTATATTTGAGCGCGTCCACATATTCCTGCAGCATTTTTATTTCATTTTTTTCCAGCAGATTAAATTCGGTGGAATAAATTATCTGTTTTGCCATATTCCATTTTTCTTTTGCATAAGCTTCGTTTTTTGAATAGGTAGCCAGGATGGCTGCGGAGAGCCCCCGTATCTTCATACGCTTGTTCTTATCTTCTATAACTTTTTTTAGGGGTTCCACAACCCGCCGGTCCTTTACATAGAGCAGGGGCAGGGCAGCGCCGGCAAATTTATCCTCATCTTCAATGAGTACCAGAATATTTGCCAGGTCCGGGATTAAGTCCTCCTTATTCTTTACCACTTCTTTAGCGCAATAAAAAAGCCTCTGGGGATCTTTCCTGTTCTTGTTTGCAATGTATTCGATATAGAGTTCTTCCTTGCTTTTAAGCGAGCTCCAGTTTAGCTCTTTTGCCACATCGGCCGCCGACTTTTCTGCCCTTTCGGCAAAGGCATCAAGCGAAAACCCGGGATTAGCGCCCAAAACCGGCACCAGGAACAGCATAAGAAAAGCAAAAATCATTTTCATATTTATTTTACCTCCAGCAGCTTTAGACAGATTATCTTTTTTGTTTTTTTGGTTACCCGGAATCTTTCATCCGGGCGATACCCCGCAAGCCAAAGAATTTCGCCCCGGTCATCGGTCAAGACTGGGACCTGCGCTCTTTTATAAGCCGGAATCTTCTCGTCTACCATAAAATCCTGCACTTTTTTATATTTCGTCATGCCAAAAGGCATAAAACGGTCCCCTGCGCGCCTGCTCCGCAAAAACAAAGGCGGGCTGACTTTTTTTGCGTCCAGAAAGGCTTCGTTCTTTCCTCCAAAATATTTTACCATATCCTTAATTGTGACGGCTACTTTTTTATTGCCGAAAACGGTAATACCGGGCACTTTCAACCTTTTGCTTTCCGGGCCCGTGGTTTCTTTATTTTTCACAACAATAATTTTGCCGCCGGTACAAAGCAAGGATCTGCCCCCCGGAAGGCTCCGGCTCTTTTTTTGCTCCGCAACGCCGGTCAAATGTTTGCTTTCCAGGCCTTTTAAGTCGCCTTTTTCCAGGCGTATTAATTCTCGCAGCGCTCTTTGCTTCAACCCGGCAGGCAGGGCATTTAAGGCCTTTTCCGGAATAAAATATTCTCCGCCGGCATTTTTAATGGTTTTTAAC
The DNA here is from genome assembly GCA_903928075.1 of Candidatus Firestoneibacteriota bacterium. Taxonomy (GTDB): domain Bacteria; phylum Oederibacteriota; class D2-FULL-39-29; order D2-FULL-39-29; family D2-FULL-39-29; genus CAIYPD01. The sequence continues at coordinate 14,351 of CAIYPD010000079.1, read as the reverse complement.
GCTTCCTTCCGCAAAAAATCGTCTTCCGGGGCCAGGATTTCGGCCATTCTGAAAATATTCTCTTCTATGCGGTTGTTGTATTCTTTTTTTAGAAGAGGCAGGAGGCGCAGCCTGAGCTTATTTCTTAAATATACATCCTTATAATTGCTCTTATCTCTCCTGGCTCTTATTTTATTTTTTTTGAGAAATAGTTCGATTGCCTCCCGTTTTGTTTCAAAAAGCGGCCTTATAAGTGTCACTCCCGGCGCAAACCCGCGCTTTACCGGAATGCCGGTAAGCCCGCCCGCGCCCGCGCCCCGCAAAAATCTCATTAAAACCGTTTCCACCTGATCGTCCCTATTGTGCCCGATCGCCAGCTTGCCTGCTTTTAATTCCCTGACGGCTTCACTAAAGAAGGCATACCGGAACTCTCTTGCTTTTTCCTGCAGGTCTCCGCCCTTAAATTCTTTTTTTCCGTTTATCTCCGCGGCAAAAAACGGCAGTCCGTATTTCTCCGCGAGTTTTTTTACAAAATCCCGGTCTTTGTTCGACTCGTTTTTACGCAAATGGTAATTAACATGCGCAACCCCCAAGGTCAGCGAATATTCCTTTTTTATTTTCAGCAAAGCAAGCAGGAGCGCAACCGAATCCGGCCCCCCGGAAACGGCAACAAGTACCCGGTCTCCTTTTTGCAGAAGAGAATATTTATTTATGGTCTTTCTGACTTTTTCAAGCATTAGTTTCTTCCTTCACTCTCTCATACTGCCAGGCATTTTCACTTTCTCTTTCAATCAGATCCGCGGTCCTTTTATCTATTTGAATAATATCTTTTGGAAAACCTTTAATAGTGAGCCGTACATATTTGAAGAAGATCAGCCTTTTTATTTCCGTCCCTTTAACTTCTGCCAGCGGAATCAAAAGGTCTTTATGCCCTAACTTTAAAAGAAATATCATCCCCAAAAATAACTCTCTATTGTTTGCCCCTACGATAAGACAGCCGCCATAATTAGCGGAGCCGATACCGGCACTTTTAAAGTGGTGCTTTCTGCCGTCAAATTCACCATCTTTTTTATATACTTCCGCAAATCTGCGCCAGCCGCTGAGATAGGCGGCCAAATAAGAAATTCCCACCCAACCGGCGGAACACAAGAGGATAAATATAAAAGTATACCGTTCCATAAAATCAATATCTTTACCGGTTCCGATAAGCTCAAATATCAACGAAGAAAATATTTTCATATACCTTTAATGAGTTTTTCCAGCATTTTGCGGCCGTTTATTACCTCTTCTTTTGTATTAAAAGGATGCACCTCAAAGACTTTTATAAGTTTAGGGTCTTTTAACCAGGGGAGATATTGTTTGTAATCAAGCTCCCCGGTTCCGGGCGCGCAGTGGTCGGCAAGCACCCGCATATCATGGATATGCAGTCCTATCAAACGGCTCTGCAAGGCCTTCAGATATTCTTTTGGAGTTGTAAATCCGAGCCGTCCGTGAATTTCAGCGTGCCCGATATCATGCCAGTAATAAAGCGCCCCGCCGGCAAACTCTTTAAAGATATACTCAAATTCCTCAAGATTAGGAAACTCTTCATAATACATTCTGGTTTCCAGTCCAATTTTAATCTTCTTTTTAAAAGCATAAATATTAATTTCCTCCAGGCTTTTGAGGCTCCGGGCGAAACTCCTTTTTTTTTGCCGTTCCCTTTCTGTCAAAAGCGCGGCTTTTTCTGTTTCATATTCGGCTGTGCCTTTTTTGCCTTCCGTGTATAATTGCGTGAGCTGTTTGGATCTTCTTGCGCCCTCCGGAAAGCCCAGATGCACCACAACGGCCGGCGCGCCGCACCATTTTGCCGTGTCCACCGATTTTTTCATCCAGAAAACCGCCTGCTTTCTTTCCTCTTCATCCAGAGCGGAAAGGCGGAAAACATCACAGCGCCAGCGGCCTTCTTTCAGAATCATCGGTTCCGGCACATAACTATGAACACTGCAGGCTTTAAATTTTATTTTCTTCACGGCTTCAAATAATTTTTCGTTTATCCAGGCAAGTTCCAAAGCGTCAAACCCCAAAGAATCTATTTCTTCGAGTGCTTCCTGTACCGTTTTTTTGCCAGTATCTATATTCCAGGCTGTTGAAATGTTGAACATGCGGCCCCTTAAAATATTTGTTAATGAAACTCTGCTCTTTCGTAGTCCCCTTAGGGGATTAGGAAGATTTCCTTGCAGGCTAATAATATATACTTTCAAAAAACTAGTTTATTTCAAAGATTTTCTTTTTACCTTTGGACCCTTTAACAAGAGAAACGGCGGATTTGGGAACTTTAAAATGAGTTGCCAGAAGTTTTATTACCGCAAGGTTGGCTTTATTATCTATCGGAGGTTCATGCACCCAGACCGTATACCGGTTACAGCCCGTTTCTTCTATTTTTTGCCTGCTTGCTTTGGGCTTTACCGACACCTCAAGCCTCATTACTTTTTCTTTTTCTTGCCCTGCTGCTGATTTTGCTGCTGATTCAGCGGGACAGAAACAGGTTCCGGCTCAGCGGGTTTAAATCTTTCAAGAAATATCGAGATAAGGACAGAAAGCAGGACGCCGGGAATGACAACCCAGATAACATACTTATGCGCCACCGGCGGCAGGAATTTAAAAAACGGATAGGGGCAAACAACAAAACCCGAAAGCAGAAAACCGGCAACCGCGGAAAGGATGTAAGCGGCTTCTGATCTTAAATAATTTGTTATAAGCCCGATAAGTGCGCCAAGCAGCAGCCCGAATACTGCGCCGCCCCATAAGGTATTTTGTCTCGGGTAAGGTTTAAGGTTGGGATTTTCTTCAAGATTCTTATTTATTCTGCTGTCATCCCCCCAGAAGCCGATATTATATGTAGCGGAATAATCCAAAGCGCCCGCGCCCGCAAAATTTGCTAAAACACCAAGAATGGCTCCAAGAAGAGCCCCGAGAAGTACAAGTTTCATCAACATATTTTGCATAATTCACTCCCTGCCGGCTGTGGTTTTTAAGTTCAGATATAATTGTATACAAAAAGGACTGACTTTTCAACAGGTTTATTGGTTTTTTCATATGGGTTCCCATACAAAGAGCGGATAAAACGATCTATTATTCATGATTTAAATTCAAAAAAGAAATATATCTTAAGTTCAACCGGACACAAAGTGTTTTCCCGAATATCCGATACTTTATTTTTTTATTGCAGGAAGTTCATACGAATATGCTATTTCCCCGTCAGGATGTTCTTTGGTCGCATCTTTTTGCAGGCGGGAGAGGAGATATTCTACTTTGACTTTTTCAGGAGTTACATTTACGCGGACCCGGCCGGAGCCCGGCAATTTATCGCCTGACCCATAGGCCTCTTTATTGTTAAATTCATAGTTTGAATTTGCGGGATCAGGCAGAGCTTGATAGACGAGCCCGTCGAGTTCCTGCTTTGCGAAGATATGGTCATGACCCTGGAAAAATATAGTCACGCCGGTTTTTACCATTAATTGATGTATGGGCAGTATCCACCCGGGACGCTTATTATTGAACGCAAAAGCACCATTTCTCTCCTTGCCGCCCCATTCATATAACCCGGCCTGCTCAATCCCGCCTCTGCCTGTTCCGAGCACATGATGCGTGAAAACAAATTTAAATTTTGCTTTGCTTTCCTCAAGGGTTTTCTTCAGCCACCTGTACTGTTCGTCCCCGAGGGTTGAGTCCCAAAGGTCCCGCTTTCCTTTCCCGCCTTTTTCTTCTTTTTTCCCGTTTCCAAAGGGATTATCTACGGTCTTGGGTGAGTGCCAGTACGGGTCAATAACAACAAAGAGTGCGTCACCCCAGGTAAAGGCGTAATAATCCCGGAGCGTCCCGATGAATTTCACGGACTCCCGGTCCCCGGTGTAAAAACCGTCCGGCTCGGGTAAAGGATAATATTTTATCCTGGCGTTTGCCGCCCAGACTGCGACATTCTCCGCCGTACCGTTCAGGTTGGCCAGGGCCGCCTGTTCGTGATTGCCGTTCACAAGAAAGAGCGGCGCGGTCTTTCCTATCAGCCCGAGGAAAGGGCGCTGAAAACTGTATCTCTGCGCCACCGTAGAAGCGCTGACTTCTTTGAGCGTATCGACGCTAAAATCATCTCCGATACAAAAATAAAAATCCGGTTTATCCGCCGCGGCAGCCTTTAGGGTTTGAGCATAAAGCACCGGATTATTTTGAAACGGCCTTTCAGGATGTGAGTCCCCCTGTATTTCAAAAATGAATTTATTACCCGGCGCCCGCTGGGTATGAAACCCACCCTCTACCAGAATCTTTTTTGAGGATCCGTCCGTTAAGATGTAATTGTATTGTGTGTCCGGCAAAAGCTTGTCGATTAATATTTCTTTTGGCTCGCCTTTTTCGAAAGTAATATTTTCAGTAAAATTCCTACGGCTCGATACCTCGAGGCCATAACCTATTTGTGCTTTAGTATCTTCATCAAACAGCACGCTCAAAACAATGGAATTCCCCGTAGGTCTCCCCAGGATAACATCAACAGGATGCGAAGGGGACACATCCTCAGGCCGGTCTTTTGACCCCTTAGGTCTGTGATTTTTCTGCCCGCGCTTTTCCTCTTTTCCGGATCTGTCCGTATCCTGCGCAAAAGACGTTATGCCTATTGCAATTATTCCCATAACAATCATGTATTTAATTACCCGTTTCATAAAAAAACTCCTTTACCAAGAGAGAATACAAGATAACAAGATAACTACTCTTTGTTTTAATCTTGTACTCTTCCTTAATTAGCAATCAGTAATCAGCTATTAGCTAATTGTTTCTAACCATTCTTATATAGTTATATATTCTTATCACATCTCCTTGAGGCCCTCTGCCGTGAGGGAAATTCTTTGGATCACCGATTTTCGGATCCGACCTCTGGGCTCCCGCACCGTGAACATCTACAAAATTATAATCACCTGTATTACCCTGTGGTTCTTCCGGAGCCCCGGGCCTTCCTCGTCTTTCCGGTGGTCCCCCGGCTAACGCTCTTGAAGACATCCATCCTGCTCCTTTGCCAAAAGCAATATACATAGCTGCCCCGCCGCCGTTAAAACCGGCATGAGTGGTACTGCTCCAGTAGAAGGGATAATCAGGCTTTCCGCCTTCATTCGTAAACTTTGTGCAGTTAAAAACCGGATCTATTGCCGGAGAATCTGAGGTGTCCGGAGAACGGGTATAGTCAACAATGCTTTGTAATTCCTTGATATCCGGCATCCGCCAATCATTATACCCGAGATATTTCTCAGCGTTCAATTTTTGCACCCAGGCCAGGGCTTCTTTCCAGTTCATACCTTTCCCGCTGTCGGCCTTAGACCACATCCGCCCGGTTGCCTTATCGGTAACGGTACCGTCTTTGTTATCCTGATAATCATTTTTTCCGTATTTTATATTTCCGCGAACACAGAGAACGAAGAAAGTTTTTTCACTCCGTCCGCCCGGCATCTGCAGGTCATAACCTTTAATACGCCCATCCGCAAAATTTACGCCAAAGAGCTTTCCCCCTCCGCGCGCAGACTTGCCCACATATTTTGTGAAAGAGGCGTACTGGGAATCTATTATCCGTTCGCCCTGGCTTGTGTCACCATAGGCAAATTTAAAATATTTCGTATCAATAAAAGGTGTCAAGCCGGAAGTGTCGGTACCTTTATCGCCGCTTGGGTCCATCCCCCTGCAATCAAAGAGTGAATATAATTCCTTAATCTCCGGTAATCTCCAGTCCGTAAATCCGCCGAAATTTTTTGCGTTAAGTTTTGCCGGCAGTTTCTCTGCTTCAGCAAGGGTGAGTTTATCTTTCTTTTCAAGTATTCCGTTTCCATCCGTATCCGGGCTTCTTTGCCAGGTGAGGCCCGTGTTCTTGTCCAAAACCGTAAGTCCGTCCTTGCTAAGATTGTAGTCAGCCTTTATAGTTTTACTCTGGGCATCCTGTCCAAAGTAAGGCTCCCCGGGTTTTGGCGGATTTATCTCTCCTCTGTTGTCATAACATTTCACCTGGCCGGTACCCACCAGCTTATAGGTCTCAGCAAAAGAAAAAGTCACAGATAATAAACCGGTAACTAAAATAGCATTTATATACTTTAGTCTTCTCATATCTTTTATCACTCCTTGTTTTTCGACTTAAAAGAATAAGAATATGAAACTTCACCGATACTGCTGCTATTTAGAAACCTGATATAGTCCACCCCGGCGTTTTCCGGCGAGACCGAGACTCTAAGATACCCGGAATTACCCTGTATTATTCCGTCTTTATAGCCATATTCTTCCGCCTGCCTGGGTTCTCTTGTATTCCTGCAGCTTGGCTGAGGGACTTCCTGATAAATTACACCGTCTTTTTCCTGTTTTGCAAAAAAATGATCATGTCCGTGAAAAAAGATATTTACCCCGGTATCCACAAGCAGTTTATGGATGGGCTTACCCCAGCCCGGCCTCTTACTTTCAAAACCGTTCGAGCCGTCCTTGTTTAAGCCGCCCCACTCATATAACCCGGCAAACTCGGCTCCGCCCCGGCCTTCTTCATTCCCACCGACCAGCTGGTGTCCGAAAACGAATTTATATTTTGCCCGGCTTTTTTCCAGAGTTTCTTTGAGCCAAAGGTACTGCGTTTTCCCGAGAGTCCAGCCCCAACCGTCAGAACTATTTTTCCCGGGCTTATCGGGCGTGTAGCGGTAAGGGTCTATTGCTACAAAGAGCGCGTCTCCCGAGGTAAAAGCATAGTAGTTACTATTTTTCTCTGCGTTCCCGGTATAACTCCCGCCCGGCAGGGGATTTAAGAAATACCGTGTCCGTGCCTTCTCGTCCCAGCCGCAGATTCTGTTACCGGTTTTTTTATCGGGCCAGCCCGCTTCACCTTCGTGGTTACCGAGTACCAGAAATAAAGGTATCGAATGGCAGATGGAATCAAAATAATTCCGAAAAAGCAGGACCCGGTCCTCTATATTTTCATAGGTCGGCTCTTCAAGCTTATCCGACATAAAAGTATCGCCCAGGTCAATAAGGAAATCCGGTTTGCCGGCGCCGATACTTTTTAATGCACTCTTATATATTGCCGGTTCACTGTTTTCGTCCAGATGCGGATCCGCCTCGACCACAAAAGTAAAAGTACTTCCCGGATTCCGCAGCGTTTGGAATGAATGTTCTTCTCTTTTTATAAAATCATTTTTATCCGTCCGGTAACTCAAACGGTAATAATATTTTACATCCGGCTTTAATTCGTCGAGAAGGGTATTTATCGGCGTGTTAGCGGGTGAGTTTTGCAGTTTGGTCTTTACGGAATATTTCCCGGGCTCTGTGCCGTACTCATAGAAAATCTCTGCCGCAGAATTCAAGACAACATTTACGGTGATAGACGAAGCTGACGGACAGCCGACCAGCTCCTTCCCCTGGAATAATTCCTTCTTCATCTCCTCGTCCCGCATAATAAGGACCGCGGCTTTCTTGTCTGGTTTTTCCTGGTCGTCCTTTTTCTGGCCTTTTTTTCCGTCTTCAGCATAAATAGCAGCGGAAAAAAGCAGACAGGAAATAAGCAGCGCTGTTGTTTTCCCCACAGTATAGAAATATTTCATTCTATTTTTTCCCTGCACCAAAAAGGAAGTCCGTATTTTCTATAGTCGGATTTTTCAACTGGTCAGAGTATAAGAACGGGCCTCTCGGCTCCGACGGATTTATCGTACGCAGCGAGGCAAGCTTTGCTTTCTGTTCCGTAGTCAGGCTTTTCCCGACCTCACCGAAAGCCGAAGCGTAAAAATACGACATCTCGCCGTCAAGTTCCCCATACCGTTTTGAAAGTGCCAGTACTTTGGCTCTGTCAGCAACCTCGCCCTTCTGAAACTTTCTTAATTCGGCAGAGATAATTCTTCTGGTCGTCACAATCTCTGCCAGGTCTTTCCTCTGCAAATCCACAATATTGGTTATCTTTTTCCTCTGAGTTTCATTAAGCGTGTTCAGAAACGCCTCGCCGCTGTCACCGGTGAGAGATGTACTTATTGAATAGTTCTGCTTGCCCATCGCAGGCGCGGTCTTCATACCGAAACCGCCGAAGTACATGCCGTGCCTCTCCGGGCAGAAATAGGTATCAGCCTCGATGGAACCCGCATACCACGCGAACATCTCGCTCGCATAAGTCATCATAGCTACACTTTGAGAGTGGGACATAGAACGCTTGTCAAGCTGTTCAGGAATATCAGGCCAGGTGCGGGAATCACCGAATTTAAGCTTTGCAAAAGCAGCTTTTTGTTCTGCGGTAAAACTGCTGATTATTTTTCCCATAACTTCCGCGCGTTTATACGCGATTACGCCGTCAAGTTCATACAAAGAAGCAGAATATTTAAGCACCGCGGTTTTATCCAATCCTTTAGTGCCGGCCGGAATACCTCCTTCCATGTTCCGCCTGAAGCCCTTTATCAGCGGGAAACGCATCTCGGCAAACTTCTTAATATCCGCTTCCTGTTCTTTGGCAGCGGCCATAAGTTCGGACTTTTGCTTATCATTAAGTATCTTAAGTGTATTGCTTGCTATGCTTGTAAGGAAAGAGGTATTGTGCCCTCCTTCCTTTGCGTCAATATCCCTCATATACTGGAAACCGAAGTAATCGGAGACCTTGCCGGGAGGTAAAAAGGTATCGAACCCGAAGTCACCGGTAATATAAGCCAGCCCGTCAAAAGCAATGGTCTTCAGCTGGGCGTTGTCGGAGCAGGCCTGCTCCAGAGTATATTTGCTCCCGCCCCCGGACTTTTCCTTCCCCTGCCCGTCCTGCTTATTACCGCGGGCACTTTTGCTTTCGCTTTTTTGCACAACTGTATTTTCGTCTTTATTCCCGTTTTGCTCGCCCGGCCTTGAAGGCGGAGGGTCAAGTTTTTTTAGTGTTTCCACATCAAAACCCAACGACTGCAAAAGATCATCCTCTGACTGCCCGCCCCTAATACCTGCGTCCCTTAGCGCCCGATGAATAGTCTTGGCCTCATCAACCGTAAGCGTTTTTACATCATACTTTGAAATAGTTTCCTTTACCGCCGTTTTTTGTTCCTCGGTCACCGTCTGCTGTTCATCCTTTCTGTCATTATCCTGCGCATAGACTATCCCCGCGCAGAGTATCAAGGCCAACATTATTTTTCTCATAGGACCTCCAACGACTCAATTGCTGATAACTGATTACTAATAACTAATTGATATAATTATTTTCCTATTCTATTATATTCTGCTTTTCTTCCTGCATTATCTATTCTCGATTTTCGATTGTCCATTTTCTTCCATCTTATCCTGCGAAGCAGCCCGCCTCAGGAGGGTTGTCTTCTTGTATTCTAGTCCCTTATTTACTTGTAATTGTTATCGTATCTGCCTCATACCCCGGCATAACCTCTTCAAGGGCCGAACTAAAGACATATTTAAAACTATCCTCTTTGGCTTTCTGCTGGAGAGAGACCGCGCCGCCTATCACAATAAAAGAAACAGCCAGAGTAAGAGCCGCAAAACCGGCCTTCCGTTTCTTTGATCTTCTGGTAAGAAGGACCTTCTCGGCCACCTGCCGGCTCCAATCCTTGCTTTCTTGTATCCGGTCCAGCATTTCGTTAAGGTTTTTCATTGTTTGCCTCCAACCCAGCTTTTTTCAGTAGTCCTCTCATAATTATCTTGCCCTTGTGTATCCTGGACTTTACCGTACCCCTGGGTAGCTCAAGTTTCTCTGCTATCTCTTCTTCTTTCGTCCCTTCATAATGCATCATTATTATCGAACGAAATCTGACCGGAAGCAGTCCTATCTTTTCTACAATTTCACCACTGTCTAACTCGGGACTTTCATCGTTCTCGCTCACAAAAGTTTTTTTCGAAAAGAAGAAAATAAAATCTTTTTTCTGCTCTTCGCGCTTAAGCCGGTAATTCATTCTTATCGCCTCATTTTTTGCTATCGTGTAAAGCCAGGTGCTGAGCTTTGATCTTTTCTCAAAACTGCCTTTGACCAGACTCCTGAAAGCCCGAAGGTAAACCTCCTGCACCACATCTTCGACCGCATGTTTGTAATTTTCAAAAAGATGCTGTCTTATTGCGGAGATAACGACTGCTTTGGTCTCCTCAACTATGGCGGTAAAAGCCTCATTTGTCACCTGCATTACTGCTTTCCCGGGCCTTGCTCACCGCGGGGCATCGGTTCCGGACCGAGTTCTTTTACTAAGACGGCTAGTTTTTGTTTTTGCTCAATAGTCAGTAAGGCATGGAACTTCGCCAGTTCCTCCACCATAAATCTTCTCAAATCCTCTTTTTTTTCGGCCTTTTGGTCCAGCAGCTTGTTAATTCCGGCAGTATCAAATTTATCTTTCAATATTTCTTTTGCAAACGCTTCATCCACTTCTTTTCCTTCGCCTTTCCTTTCTGTACGGGCCGCTTCATTTTTTTCCGTAATTTCTTTTTTTATCCGGGCCACCTTAACTTTCTGTTCTCCGGTTAAACTTAAAGAATCAGTGAGTTTACTTATCAACCTTCCTACTTTATCCTCCGGCTTGGGCGGCCTTTGCTTCGCGCAGCTTACACCTGTCATAAGAACTACTGCAACTATCAGGAAAATATTCACTAGTATCGCTATTTTTTTCATAATACACCTCCATTTGCAACTTAAGACCCTTATTACAGGGATTAGGTTCATTATTTCTTTTTAAGTAGTAAAACATTACCTATAAGGACTTTAGCTGCTCTTAGTAGTTCAGATATCTGATTTTAGAATAGAACAGGCTTTTAAACAATAGCGTAAATCTATTGCTTTTATAGAATGAATGCGAAGTGTAAAAAAGGAGTTGGATAGCAAATTATTGTCAGCTATTTTACTTGAGGCGGGATAAGGGGCAAAATACCTATTCTGAATGGCTGGCTGAAGAGAGCGTTTAATTTCTCAATCCTCATCATAACTTGAACCGATGTGCCATAAATTGTCTTCAGGATATTTTATAAATTTGAAATTCTTCTTGTTATGGGACAGCGTGGCTTTCCCGTCTGTCTCTATCTCCACCTTTACGATTCTTATATCAGTGGCACCGGAAACATTTAAAATATTTACTTTTGTTACTTTTATCTGGTCAAGTTTGTTCTGTGGCTCTTTCTCTATGCGTTCCTTTATCATTTTTTTCGCGCTTTCTTTAAAATCATTCTGATCCGCAAGCTGCAGCGCCGCGCCATTCTCCTCAAAAACAAAAACAGTTATATAGTATGTTATCATTCCAAGAAATAAGCCGACGATAGCGACAATGCTGGCAATTTTAAATATTTTATCCGCTAAGAGCGTTTCACGGCTGAATCTTACACCTCTTGATTCACCGTCAGGAATAGTTTTATAATGTACACTTTCTACTTTTATGCTGCTACCGCACTTATTGCAGAAGTTACTTTCTTCAGGATTTTTCGCCCCGCATTTTCCACAAAACATATCCGGCTCTCCCGTATCGTTATTTGAGAATATTATATTCTATTAAAAGCACTCAGGCAACAGTATTTTATCAAAACTATTATCAGCGGTAATCAGCCAATATGGGTGAATTTTTCGCAAATTTACTGCAAGCTAATGATTTGATTGAAAGGTAAAGGATTATGAGGAGATAATATTTTTTGGTGGCGCATACAGCCTGTCCGCCAGCGCTCTTTGGCGGAGGATTCGAACAGCATTGATTGGTAGGAGATATTATTTTTTTGGTGGCGCATACAGCCTGTCCGCCAACGCTCTTTGGCGGAGGATTCGAATAACTTTGATTGCTGCGAGGAATTATTATTTTTGGTGGCGCATACGGGATTCGAACCCGTCATCTCCACCTTGAGAGGGTGATGTCCTAACCAAATAGACGAATGCGCCAGTTAGAATTTACCTGCATACTCAACATGTTTTATCAGTTGCGTTTTATTTCAACCTCTAAAACCTCAGCTGTGACTAAAACTAGACCGAAGAAACTGCCTTCGAATTATCATCTTCATCATCTTTTTCTTCATCGCCGAAAAGATACCGATCTAACCTATCAACTCCGTCTCGTTTTGCTTTTTCATCCTGATTCACATATATCATTGTCGTTTCAAATTTTGCGTGCCCCAACAGTTGCTGCAAATTAATCGGGCTTGTACTTACATCCTCGCCTATCATCAAAGTCGCGAACGTGTGACGCATGTCATGAAACCTGAACTTTTCTATCCCGGCCGACTTAACAGCTTTATCAAACATTCTAAAATCGTAATAAGCCGAACCGTCTCTGCTAGCAAAAACAAATTTACTTGTCTTAACTTCTTCCCTGGCTTTTAGCATCTTGTATAAACTTGGAGAAATTGGAACTTTTCTTATCTTACCGCTTTTTGTATTAACAAGAATTAAACGTCTATTTATAAAATCAACATGTTCCCATCTAAGAGTACGAATTTCACCTTTCCTCATTCCGGTTAACAATGCCAAAAGAACGATGTCTTTTAATTGTTGGTCACAACAATCTAAAAATTTTAAAACTTCCTCTTTGCTTAACGATCTTCTTTCTCTTTCTGGTTCCTTAAAAAACGGAACCTTATCTGCCGGATTAACCTTGCTGTAACCGTTTTGCTTTGCAAAATTAAAGGCTTTCCTTAGTACTTTAAGCGCGCTATTTGCACTGCCAACTGAAACTTTATCTTTCCTGGCTATATGATATTGCATAATGGAATCTGATGTAATTTCATGCAAAAATTTTTTACCAAAACACTCATTTAAGCCGTTAAAAGCAGGTAGATAGACTTTATCATAGCGTTTAGTATAATTTTTTGCGTATTGAAGAACTTCTTCCGCTAATTCAGAAAAAGTCTTTTTTATCGGTTTTCTAGATTCAAAAAAACCCTCATTGAAAGCCTCATTCCTGATTTTAATCAGTCTTTCAATCGCAGTTTTCCTGTCTCGAGTCTTCAAAGAAATCCTGATCCTTCTTCCAGAAGGGTCATAGAAATCAGTATGAAAGATTTCACCTATCAAAACAAGATTTGGTACTCGAGTAGCAGCATTCATCTTTTTGCCTCCAATGAGATGCTGTTTTCCCCAACCTTTAGTGAACAGATTATACCATTTCTGCATTCCCAAATCAATTTCAATTGAATTTGCCATTGTCCTGCCTCCTTTTGCATTTTTTAAACCACTCGTCTATATCCACCTTTTTAAACTTCACGAGACGGGATATCTTATACGAAACTATGACCCTATCCCGGATGAACCGGTACAAAGTATCTCTACTTAGCCCGGAATATTCCGCGGCCTGCTTCACACTCCAATAACAGTCTTCCATCTTTAGCCTCCAATTGAATAATTAACAATTATTCTGCAATATTATTAATCATTATATAGATATATACGTATTAGTCAACAACTATTTCGTATATATACGCATTTTTAGATTTTGAGCATATACATTTTTATCTTAAAATAATCTTTAAAATAATACTCCATAAAAACATCGAAATGGTATATAATATAATGCATTGTGAACATTCGCAAATAGTATCTTGAGGGATTATGATTGAAAATGAATCAACTTTTGGGAAAAGGCTAAAGCTAATTAGAAATAAAAACAAGCTTACTCTTGATGAAGCGGGGAAAAAACTTGGAGTAAGCCGTACTCAATTATGTGAATATGAGAATGGCTTGGTGGTACCATCAGTAAGCAGAGCCGCAGAATTAGCTAAATTTTATGGCGTGACAGTGGATTATTTGTTGGGAGAAAAGAAGAACTCTTTATCAGTCAGCAATTCTGATGCAGGAAATGAATCAATTTTTTCAAAACTCACTTCCAGGATTGAACAATTAAAACCACATTACAAAAACCTGGCAAGAACTCTTTTCAATAAAACCATCGAAGAATTAGAGAAGCTTCAAGAACAGGAAGTAGTTTTTTCTCAATCACCAGCCAAAACATCCAAGAAAAAAAAGTAAACTTTTTTGAAAACAATTATAATCCTAAAACAAGAAAGCTTTATCTTTCTTGCATCTTCCATTAAAGAAACAAAAAAGGATATGATTACCTTTACGGCAATTGCAGATGCAAGCAATATATGAATACATAACAAAAACGTAATTACAGGTTTTATGTTTGTATAAATAAACCAAATATATATAAAATAACAAATGATTGGAGTAATCAAAAAAATAGAATTTGAAGATACATCAATTTCACTTGGAAAACTTCCTATAAGCGCAGGGACAATAAACCCAATAAAAATTGGAGCTGCGACAACCTGCCATGTAAAATTAAAATGAAACAGACAAAAAACCCCAAGATATAATAATCCAATCAAAGCTGCAAAATCCGCTGAAAGCGACCACTGAATCCGCTCGAAGGCGACCAGCAAATCCGGTCATGGCGACCACTTAACCT
>CAIYPD010000078.1 GCA_903928075.1 Candidatus Firestoneibacteriota bacterium | reverse complement strand
CCATTGCTGCTAGTACCATTCTCTTAAGCATTATTCCTCCTCACTAAATTATTTCTGTCACCTTTTATTTAAGTTTCCAGTTAAACTATACTAAGCCCGTTTATTTTTTTACCACCTTGTAATTATGTGTTTCCCACTTTTTAAATTCGTCTTGGAACTTGCCTGTTGCGTCAATATCCAGTGTCCTGTTCTCTCCTATAACTTCCACTTTTCCCGCCGCACTCACGCCATTTACCTGGAAGGTCCCGGTAACCGGTTCGCCCATCTTCATTGCCACCGCGAAGAGATATGTCTCGTCCTTATATTTTTTCACCAGAATATCTATTGGAACGGTATCGCTACTACTTGAAACTTCAGCCCCGTCATAATCCGCGCTGTTTATCACCGGCGCCAGCGCCGTTATCTCGGCGTTTATCTTTTTAACATTTTCCCGCTGGACCGGATCCTCAAGCAAAGCGGCTTCCTGGAATTTGGGCTTGAAATTATGACAGAAATAAATAAGGCCCTTTGATCCGTGTATTATTGACATCCAAATTTCCGTTCTTGTTTCTTCCGGTCTGGGAGCCCTGCCCGAACCGGTGAAGTTAGTATTTATGCAGTTAAACCTGGGTTTATCGGAACCCGCGTAACTTTTCATTCTGTCCAGGCCTTTTGCCTGCCACCACAATCTTTTGCCGCTTTTTCCTTCGGGTTCGGTAGTAGGATATACATCATAACTGGCCACATCACAGGCCTTCATATAGTCAGCATACATGCTGTCCTTCCAGCCGCCGCCCCTTCCGCCCCAAGCCGTATTTGCCAAACCACAGCTGAAATTTATAATGACCGGACGGGTAGCATCCGTATTTCTTAGTGTTTGATACATCTCTGTCAGATCTTTTGTCGGTATCCTTTTAGCTTCACTACCAAGATCCCATTTTTTTCCTTTTATCTCCACAACCCCGGAATGCTGCCAGTTCTCGGGCTCATCTCCTACCGACCAGGCAACAATTGTTTTATCATTTCTGTATTTCATCGATTCTTCAGTCATAGCGCATATTAAGTGCATCCCGGCAGCCTTCAAGGTTTCTATATTTTTAGATTTAACATCCACGATATGGAAATATGTATTTATCCCTATCTCCTTGTATTTTAGTGCATTCGCGGGTTCCTGCAGCCAGACCATGAGCGGAAAATGATCCGGGTCCGCCGGGAAACCGTTTGTAAACTTTTCCCTGGCTTTAACTATGTTGATATCGCCTTTCATCGTTTCCGCATTCAGTTGAGCTATGAAGGATATCCCAAAAGCGACCATCAAAGACATTATCAAATTTCTTTTTACTTCTTTCGGCCTTGAACTTCTAAATATCATTTTCATTCCTCCCTGTTAAATGTGATTTTCTGTTATAAAAAAATACAGAGTCAAGATATTAGCAACAGATTAAAACTGGGATTCATTATATCAAACCCAACTACCCTGTTTCTACACTTAATTATACCCGCCACGCCAGTTACTTTTCATATCTGCCTATATTTATTTTTTTATTCAATCTATATCATTTTATAGCATTATTTGGGGTTTAAGCGCAAGTTCATTAGACCGCTTTCAGGGATAAGGCTATAATATTTTAGGGCAGGTCAATTCGACCCTGCCAATTTCTTGCCAAAAAAAAGGCACCCGTTTGAAACTACGACGTCCTTACGAAAATTATTAACCCTTAATTGACCAAAAGAACGGCATTTGAACTCTATATATCGGAAGCATAGTTTGTCTAAATTCATCGGTGCTTACAGGTATCTGTTCTTCTCTAAGATCCTCGGTAAGGCAGCGGTTACCTTTTAACCCGGCAAAAAGTACGGGTTTAAGTTTTATCCTACCGGCGGGAGATATTTTAATTTGAGACACATCCGATACTGCTCTGGCCGGAAGAGAATATATAGGAATTTCTAAACTTGGCCAACCATTTGTCGTACCGGCCTTCAGTCCTTTAAGTCCGTTCTTTCCTGAAAGAGAGACAGCGACCTGATCCACTCCCAGACCTTTTGGAGGGTTTTCCATAGCCATGATAAGCGGTCCGACCGCCAGTGCGCACTTACCTCTTGCCTCAAAACCTGTAAGAAGTAACCGCGGAGCCATTCTCATTTCCACACAAACAGTCTTCTTTCCTTTCCCTTTAATAATCAATCTCCTTTTTTCCTCGGAAACCGGTACTCCGTCCACCGTCATTTTAAGACACCATCCGGGTTTCCGAAGAGCCAGGACCCATGTCCCGAGAGCTTCCACTTCAAGCTCGACCTTCCCGTCTCGCGGAAAATTTGTTTTCTGAGTAATAGAAATATTTTCTGACTTTGAGTTTTCAAAAGTCCATTTTCCTGTACCGTAAAAATTTACAAATACTGTTCCATCTGCGCTAAGTGTGACTGCATAAGTTGGTATTATAGCAAGCCCGCGCTGACCGTTTGTGTGACAACAGGTAACAGGCGCTCCTTCATATTTCTTACTACTTGTTCCCTGCACCCATTTTCTGGGAAATCTTTTAGGACCTGTTATGGGAAGCATATAGGTCCACATACTTCTATCAGGACTTATCGCAGGAAGAAGCTGGTTCCACGCCGCTTCCTCAGCGAGGTCAAGGGCTCTCTCATCTCCGGCAATCTCAAAAAGCCGCAGGTTAAATTGTATCCAGGTAAAAGTCACGCAGGTTTCAACCAAGGCTTCTTCCGGTAAAATTCCCGGCGACATAAAGTGTTCTCTACGGCTCATCGCGCCTGTCGGGTAACGCTGTGTATCGGCCATGCGGTCCCTTGCATCCAGGAGCATCTTTATAATATCTCCCCGCCCCACCGCGTGAGAGTATTCCGTGAGTCCCACAAAACAACTCGTCATTTCGTAGGCTTTGCCTTTAGCAATAAGACTTACAGCTTCCCGTTTCCGAAGTCTTTGCATGAGCCTGGGTCCGTCTTCTTTTTCCCAGGCAGTCTCAACAATATAACGGGCAAAAGTCAGGTATTTTTCTTCCGGAGCATACCTGTATAGCCGCATAATTGCTTCGAGTATTGAACCGCTTGCCAGGCCGCCATGGCTGTCACTTTTGTTGATGTCTTTCTTCCCTATCCCATATTCGGCGGCAACAACATCACCGGCTCTCTTTGCAGCATTAAGCGCTTTAACATCCAGTGTTTCCTCATAGTAAACGAGTAGCGCCAATATGCAGTATTTGTGGACCCAAAGGTCCCAGGTTAATTCATTCAAATTTGATGAATTGTCCATCCAGCGTTTTCCCTTTTCATATGTACCAAGATAACCGTCTCTTTCCTGTTCTTTTATCAACCGCTCTACAAGACTTTTTACCTTTTTTTCTAACGCCTTGTTATTCAGCATCAAGGATGTAGGAATAGAAGCCAGAAGAAATTTCCCGATATGTTCCCCGATAAAAGCCTGGATACCCGGCTTGGCGCGGAATCCGTCCAGAAGAAGATCATCGCTAACCTTCTGGAGATAGTTTTGACAACTATCCTTAAGAATATCTCCCCAGGTTCCCTCAGGCTGAACATTCCGGAAAAGCGGTGTCTTATTCATGCGGATATTTGTGTTCTTCATATTTCTCCTTATGTGGTGGAAGAATTAACTGAATTTGCATTTTCCAAACGGTTTCAATAATTTTCAAACATTTCCCACTTTCAACATCGTCGGGCTGCCCATTCGGGCGAAGCGGTCCTCCGCACATTATAAAATCATTGCGCTGCGCTCCAGACAATGCCACGCTCTAAGACTATTCGAAAATTTTCATTGGGCCAAGCTTGGTTATCGTGGCCCAATTCCAGACAAAACACGCGGGACTTTCCAAACTTCCGTGTCCAGGCAATTGTATGAATGCAATCCGGCGCTTCCGTGGTAATCAAGATTTCACTATCGGGAGCAGCATCTTCCATCTTATACGTTTCATCAACGATGTCCCAGGATTGTAATCCGGCCGTAATCGGATGTTGGGTGGTGGCAACCTCCACGTGCATCGTGACGTCGTCTTTCGCACCCGCTCCGCCGTTTGCGATGCCGCTGAGCTTCGTCCACAACGGCCACTGGGGGTACGACCACAAGGCGTGATGCAGCACGACAATACCTTGTCCGGTATCGCTCAGATGTTCAATCACGGTTTTTTCTTCACCCTCCGGAACCGGCGTCAGATTGAAATTAAAGAAAACCACCACATCATACGCATCCCGCACCGACTCCGATGATGTTGAAAAATCATAGATGTTTTGGATATAGCAATCCAGTGAGGGAAGACCTCGGAACAAACGGTGGAAGTTCGGCACATCGTACGGGTGCCCGCCGGTGATAACGGCAACGGTGATTGGATTCTGATTCTTTTTCATGCGTTTTCTCCCTGAGACTTATTTCGTTATGCCAAAAAAACCGCGCCCTTTAGGGCGGGGATAAATTTGGCATGAATAATATTAGCTTTCATTCCGAATCAAAATACCGTCGGCATTCAAGCCGCGGTAGTTTATTTCGGTTGATGTAGGCCGGCAAAGCAATCAGATCCTGATGCTTCGTATTTTATCCAGATAATATTTGTAATCATCCAGGGAAACATCCGGCGGTATATAGTGATCGGTCAGAGGAACAAAGCCGCCCTCCTTCATCATCGGGAGCTTTCTTTCTATTTCCGCGTCGATTGCCGCCCGGCCCTTGGCGAGCTCTCCCTTGTTAATCCCGCCGTAGATGCGGAGCTTTTTCCCGTATTTTTTCCTGTAGGCCATCGGGTCTGCTTTCCAGGTGCCAATTTCAAACGGGAACATGACATTGACTCCCGCGTCAAGCCAGAGGGGAAGGAGCGAGTCAATTACGCCGTCGCAGTCGACTGCATAGAGCTCTATTCCGTAGGAATGAATCTTGCGCGCAATTCTTTCATAGTTGGGCACACAAATCTCCTTGAAGATTGCAGGAGAAATTAACGGGCCGCTCTTGCAGCAGATATCCTCCCAGCCATTTACGATATCCGGCTTTAACTTGGGGAGAATAATATCCAAATTCCAGAGCACAAGATCCGTAATCGTATCGCTCATTTCCTTGAGCAGGTCACGGTTATCGTAGGAGATGTAAGCAAGGTTCTCCACTCCGACCCAATTCCTGATCCATCCGATCAATGACCCGACATATACGCTCACCGGAGAATCTGCATCTTTGGCCTTCGCGATGATTTCATCAAAGTTCGCCGGGAAACGGCCCATGTCCGGCTGCAGACGCTTCTTATACTCATCCCAGCCCTCGCCTTCCGTTCCTTTGAGGGTATAATCTATTAAGTGAGGAATCGAACTGTGACCTTTAGAGTGCTTGGCAATAACCCCATCCTCCTGCCGGAATATTTTATATTCAGGAGTCTCTTCAATGATCCTCTCCTCAAACGCCGGGTAAGGGGCAAGATTGATTCCTACAGGATAATATGCCTCTGAAGCGCCAAGGTATTTCGCAATATCTTCGTTCTTTTTGATCCCGGCGGGCAAACCTTCCTTATGCCAGCGCTCCTCGGTCTCTTCCCATTGGTACCAGTGAAGTACCGGCATCCGGTCAAAATTTCTGTAATGCATGATATTATTGAAGAGTTCCCGATTATTCATTATCTTTCTCATGTGCTAAAGTTTTGAGGTGCTTACGGTAAATTGCTTCCATGGTTTTAACATCATTCATTGCGTCAGCGGCCGTCGAACGGAACGGTGTGCCATCGCGCAAACACTGAATAAAATGTTTCATTTCTTCTATGTATGACCAACTCCTTCCATTCTCGGGGAAGAACCGGGAGGTGCAGGGCGCCGCGAGATCGCCACGGTACACTTCGACACTTGCGGGAACATTGCGCAACAGCAAACAGGGAGTTTCAGTCTTGATCCAGCCTTTCTCAAAATATAATTGCGTGTGCTCATTCCAATCATGGCATTTCACATTACCTGATTCGATGACCGTGATGATCCCGTTGATTTTCAATACAGTCACGCCGGTCATTAACAACACCAGTTTCGGGTACGGCTGTTCTGCCTGCAGTTCGAAAGTGGCAGACTTGACTTGCACCTGCTCATTTTCAACTCCTAGAAACCATCGCAGGAGGTTGATATTATGCGAGTATTTCTCAAGATATCCCAAATAACCCTTTTGATGTTCCTTGGGCAGCCAGTTTGGCCAGATGGCTTCCGGAGGATTGGGAACGGTTTCGTTGGTATTCTCCATTGGTGTATTGAGACCCCCTGTCCATTCTCCCGGCATGCCATGATTGCGAACATACTGCAATCGACCCAATTCTCCGGAGGCACGATACTGATCGATCAAGTTCTTGACCATGACATTGCCGGCATCATAGCGTTTCATGTAAGCAATCATCAGCCGTTTGCCGCTTTTCCGTTCTGCCTCCAAAATACGCTCGGCCTGTTCAACGCTCATCGCCATGGGTTTCTCCATGAAGACATCCTTGCCCGCGTTGAGCAGATCAATGGCAATCTCACCTTGTCCGGCCCAATGCCCAGAAACGCATACTGCTTGCACATTTTTGTCCTTTGCCAGGAGGGTATGCGATTCGTAAAGAGCAGGAATGCGCCATCGTTGTTGAACCTTCCTCCCCAATTCCGGACGAACCTCCGCAATGGCGACCAGTTCGCACTCGTCCTCCAAACCTACAATGTTCGGGATGTGCACCTTTTGCGCCATCCAACCGCAACCAACATAACCGATCTTGAGCTTGCTCATGATAATACACCTCCGTTAATTATAGAACTCAATTATTTCTGTCACTTTTTATTTAAGTTTCCAGTTAAACTATACTAGATTTTATCATTATTAAAGATTTAAGCGCAAGTCCATTAGACCACTTTCCGGGATAAGGCTGCAATATTTTAGGGCAGGTCAATTCGACCCTGCCAATTTCTTGCCAAAAAAAAGGCACCCGTTTGAGCAGGCGCCTTTTTTTCAAATTAATTTATTTGCTTGGCTTCTTCTCTTCCTTTGCCGTATCTTTAACATCTATTTCAATATCATCAAAATAGAAGGTTTCATTCTTCGGCTTAAGATCTGCTCCGCCGGCAAAAACTATACCATTAGCCCCTTTATTGAAAAATTCCAGCTTTGTCGGGAAGGTGGTATCTTCTTTATCATCATTGGCGGTAACACCCAGTGTTTTTTCATCTGTGAAGGTAAATACAAATTTCATCCAGGTTGCTTTTGCTCTTGCTATGCCGGAATTCCATTTATTATACCACTGGTTTTCCGCCGTAAAAATAACTGCATATTGATTCATGGCAAGGACGGGAGAGAAACTTATCGCTTCT
>CAIYPD010000077.1 GCA_903928075.1 Candidatus Firestoneibacteriota bacterium | reverse complement strand
CCTGAAGTCAGAAAAAGCGTCCTTGATATGCTCGCAAAAATTAAACCTGACCGGGTGGGCGAGCTCCTTTTAACCGCACTCGATGATCTTGAGCCCCGGCTTGTAAAAGAAGCAATCAGACTTTCGGGTAAAGTCCGCGCCGCAGAACTTGTTGACAGACTAACCGGAATAATTGCCCTGGAAAGTACTTTTGTAAGGAAAAGGTCGCAGCCTGTTTTGGAAGAAGAGGCTTGTATTGCGCTTGGAAAAATAGGGAACAAGGCCTCGATAGTTCATCTTGTCCGGGTTGTTGTGGGCGGCGGCCTCTTTTCGTTTAAGAAGGAGAAGCCAATGAATGTCCGGATAGCAGGATTACATGCTCTTGCCTCTTTTCCGGCAGGTGAAACAAAAGCGATAATAAATAGATTTACAGTGCATTCCGATAAGAGCATTTCCTGGGCTGCAAAAGAAGCTTTGAAGTTCCAGGAACGGTCGAGTGAAAAGAAGAACCCGGTCGGATGAAACTTGCTCACCCGAGGAATTGATGAATAAAAATATGAAATGCGAAAATCATGAAAAAAAAGAAGCGGTTGTAACCTGCTCTCTCTGCGGGACCGGCTTATGTCAGGAATGTCATCTAAAACTTGTCGGCAGGACTTATTGTCAAAAGTGCGCCGATGAAATTGTGAAAGAAGGGGCAATTATCGCTCTCCGGAAACTCTATGAAATACTTGAGGAAAAGAGGAAACATCACCGGGTCTACGCGCTAGTTAGCGTAGAAATAACGCCTATGGGCTATGAAGGGATGTTTTTAAAAGGGATAATGCATAATATGAGTTCCGGCGGCATGGCTGTACTCTGCGATAAACAAATTTCTATTAATGAAATGGTGCATCTGAACTTTACACTGCCGGGCGGAGAAGTTCTGGAACAGGTGCAGGCGGGGGTAATAAGGTCTGACAGAATCGGAGAGAAGTACAACCTGGGCTTTATTTTCATGAATATGCTGGAAAAACAAAAAGTCATTGATGAATTCATTTTCTGCTCTAAAAAGAAAAAATACTCGCAAGACACTGCAAATATATCAAATTATCTCTTTTAACCGTGAAAATTAGGTTGCGAACCGGATTGACAGGCAATGCCGGCTATGCTATAATAAAATCCAATAAACAGTAAAGCGATTGGTTTATTAGAGAGAATAAAGGTAAGGGCTATATGAGAAAAATTATACAGGCGCTTATAATTTTTATTGTGTCAGCAAGTTTCTTTGCCTGGGGCGAAGGAACTACCGCCGTTAATTTTCTCAGGATAGGCACCGGAGCAAAGGCCTCGGGAATGGGCGAGGCTCAAGTCGCAATTTCAAACAGTGTTGATTCGGTTTATTGGAATCCCGCCGGTCTCGCGCTCGTAACCAATACGGAAATCAGCCTGATGCATTTAATCTACTGGCAGGGAATCAGTTCCGAATATGCCGCAGTTGCGTTTCCCGTAGATAAAATCGGGGTTTTTGGCATCGGATTTAACTATCTGGGCAGCGGGGATATTAATAAAACTGTAGAAACGCCGGGTGATTATGACATTACCGGTGCTTTTAGTTATACCGCTTATGCAGGTACACTCTCCTATGCAAACAGGTTTGTGCTGGGAAATTTGCCGCTAAATCTGGGCGCCAGTGTTAAAATAGTAGGCGACAAAATTGAGGAAGACCTCGCTCTGGGCGCGGTGCTGGATGCCGGGGCGATACTTGAAGTAAGTAAAGCATTCTATCTGGGACTGATGGTTAACAATATCGGCATAACTTATACCAAGAGTATTCCAATGCCGACGCAGCTCAAACTCGGCCTCGGCCTTTCAACGAATGATTTTGAAAAAAACCATTTTATTCTGGGTGCTGTAGATGCTGTTTTACCTTTTGACGCACCAATGAAGTTCAATACGGGAATAGAATACAGTTTTCAAAAAACTTTCTTCTTAAGATTAGGTTATAAAATAAATTATCCCCTTGAAAATCTTACTGCAGGCGCCGGCTTCCGGCTCATGATAGACAAGACTCAGTACGAGCTCAATTATTCTTTTACTCCCGGGCTTGAAGATGTCGGAACCTCTCACAGGATAAGTTTACTCATCCGGATGGATCAGACAATTGCAAGAAACACCGGGGAGACCGAGGGCGGCAATGTGCCTGCCTTAAAACCCCAGTATACAAAATATGATTTGGTCGAAGTGAAAACCCCGGAAAAACTTGTACCGGTTAAGAACATAAGTTTAAGACCGGAATACCTTAACGCCGCATCAGAGGCCGTAAGGGCTGCGTTTAAAAACTCCGAAAAATTCGATATTATCGAAAGCGCAAATATAGAGGAAAAACTTAAGTCCGGGAATCTCCCGCTCTTTACCTGCGCGGTCAAAGAATGCGCTGTTGAAGCCGGAAAAGTGTTAAATGCCGAACATATAGTTGTCGGTACGGCAAAGAATGTGGACAAAAAAATCGAAGTCGCGCTTATGATAGTTGATGTGGAAACCGGTAAAGCAATTCTTGCCGAGAGGAAGTTTGATTCGGCGGAACTCAT
>CAIYPD010000076.1 GCA_903928075.1 Candidatus Firestoneibacteriota bacterium | reverse complement strand
TTTAAATGGAGTAGCAAATAAAACTACAAATCATTTTAGAAGTGTTTGGAAGGAATATAAAAATATAGAGTTTTCTTTGAGCTTAAATGCGGACCAAATTATTCCTGGAATTAAAGAAATGAATATTCATGATTTTGCTCGTAGAAGCGATGGCTTTAAGCGGTTTGTTACTTTTTTACTTACAATCTCGGTGAATGTTAAAACCGATAACATTCGTAATACTCTTTTGTTAATTGATGAACCAGAAAATAGCTTGCATCCGTCTGGTGCGAGATATTTGCGAGATGAATTAATTAAGATATCGAAAACAAATTATGTTGTCTACAGTACTCATTCAATATTTATGATAGATTCTAATAATATTGATAGACATTATATTGTTAGAAAGGATAAAGAAAAAACTTCTATTGAGTCAGCAGGGAATTCAGATATTGTCGATGAAGAAGTAATATATAATGCTCTTGGTCATTCTGTATTCGCTATTCTGAAGGAACAAAATATTATATTTGAGGGATGGAATGATAAAAAATTGTTTCAAGTGTTTCTTGAAAAGGCGCCAGCTAATCTAAAAAAGAAATATAAAGAAATTAGCTATATTTACGCGAAAGGCGCAAAGAATATTAAAACAATATCATCGATAATTGATTTGGCGCATCGAAAGTGCCTTATTATTAGCGATAGTGATAATCCTGCAACGGAGCAAAAGAAGTTGTTTGAAAAGAACAGAGGATATGGGTCTTGGAAAAATTACCAGGAAATCAATAATAATATTGAAGCTATAACAGGAGAAGATTTTATTAATAACGAATTTATTCTTAGGCAAATAAAAGATGCCGTTTCTTGTAAAACATTTCCAGTCCTACCAAATAAAAAGGGGAAAATTGACGCGATTCAAAAATGGTTAATAGATAATGGAATGACAATTGAACAGGCGAAACAAAAAGTAAAGGAGATAAAAAACTTGATATTTGAGAATATGGTTTACAAAGATATAGAAGATGATTATAAAAAGTTGGTTGAAAGCATTATTTTTTAAACGAGAGACAGCATCCATTTAAACATAAATTCCTGAAGAATCTTGCATATATAAGTGGGACTGCGCCCGGTTATTTTAACAATCTAAATTCTCTGTATCAGTGAAATCGTGTTTTCAGGGGGAAGAAGTAAAAATCTCAAGGGGAAGTAAAAGGAGAGGGGAATGACGGAGATGAAAATTGCGTTGTTTAAAGGTAAACGGGTAAGGAAGGTAGTCCACAAAAGCGAGTGGTGGTTTGTGGTTAATGATGTTGTTTTCGCTCTAACCGATTCGCCAAATATAAATGACTATATTAAAAAAATGCGTAAGCGGGATGATGAACTTAGCAAAGGGTGGGGACAAATTGTCACCCCCCTTTCTGTTGAAACACCAGGAGGTCATCAAAAGCTTAATTGTGCCAATACCGAGGGTATATTCCGTATAATTCAATCAATTCCTTCGCCAAAAGCTGAGCCTTTCAAAAAATGGCTAGCAAAAGTAGGTTATGAACGCATGCAGGAGATAGAAGATCCCGAATTGGCGACTAAAAGAACCAGAATGCTGTACAAACTCAAAGGTTACAATGATGACTGGATAGAAAAGAGGATGCGCGGTATCGCGATTAGGGAAGAGCTAACTGACGAATGGAAAAACCGCGGTGCAAAAGAGGATAAAGACTATGAAATACTGACGGCGGAAATATCGAAGGCGGCGTTTGGTCTTACTCCAAGTCAATATAAGAAAATTAAAAATTTGAAAAGAGAAAACCTGCGGGACCATATGGATGATTTTGAATTGATTTTTAATATGCTTGGCGAAAGGGCAACAACGGAGATTCATAGGACGGAAAAATCTCAAGGTGTTTTAAAATTGAAAGGCGATGCCAGGGCCGGAGGTTCAATCGCCGGTAATGCCAGAAAACAGCTTGAAAAGCGGTTGAAAAGATCCGTAATCTCAAAAGAGAATTACTTAAATATTCCTCAAAGTGCAAAGCAAATTAAAAAAAGGTAAGTGAGCCGGTTACAAAATGTAACCGACTACATTTAACGGGGGACTGCTCCAGAGACCTGATGAACCCAAAACAAACAAACCATTGTAAAAATCGTGGAGAACTGGAAAGTTTTAATCATGAGAGCAACCCTCGTGGACGAAGATATTTTGTTGAAATTGTAAAACCGGGAGACCCGGGTAATGAAGTTGCTTTTTTGGAATGGGCCTTAATATTTACAGCAATGTCTATTGAAGAAAGTAAAGAATGTTTCAGGATATGGGATAAATGCAATAGTTCGCTGATTTGGTAGGTTCTTTTTTCGCTGTCATTGCGAGAAATGCGACGATAGTTGCGGATTATGACGAAGCAAACTCAGTAGTTAAATATTGCTCGATGCAAGTTTGTTAAGTTGTAAAATAACTGGTTTGCTTCGTCATAAGCCCTCCCTAACGGTCGATTCCTCGCAATGACAGCTGAGAGGATGGCGGATATATTTAGCGTTGTCATCTGCGAGGAATGCGACGATAGTCGCAGCCTTTTAAAATTGCGGAGCAAAGGGCTTAATAAATAGGGACGGCACTTTATTATTAAGCCCTGGATAGCCAGATGTTGGAAAATATTTTTTAAAGGAGATAATATGTTTGACATAGAACTTGCTAAGAAGCAAATAGGATTGTTGCCAAACGAGGAACTTAGGAGAATTTATTCTTTAAGGGCCGAGGGGGAGTATGTTCCGGGGTATTATGAGCTTGTTGCTTTGGAACTTAAGAAGAGAGGAGTAGATGGATGCTCGGATGCTCAGATGCTTGGAGGCGCAGCAAAAGATAAAGAGCTGAGGGGCGTAGGGGCAGATGGAAAAAAAGGAGGGGAATATTTGCATATTGTGGATGAATATTCAAGAATGTTTGCGAATAATGAGATAAAAAATAAACTGGGGATTGCAAACCTTTCAAGTGAAGAACTTATTCAGATGTATATTTGGGAGAGCGAAACCTCGCATTTAATGGGGCTTATAAGTGAGGAATTAAAGGGGCGGTTGATAGATCCGGATAATTATGTACCGCCCAGGATAGTCGACATGCCGTCGATGGAACATGAACCGGGTCAAAAAGAATGTCCGAAGTGCAGCGTCTCGGTAAGGACTACCGATAATTATTGCTTTTCATGTGGAAAGGTACTTGTGTGAAAATAGAGGAACGGAAGGTCCGAGGAGCAGAGGAGCGGTAATAACAAGAAGGAAGGCAGATAGCAAAACTATTGCGAGAAGATATTAATTTTACGATGATACCCGGAAATATCGATTTGTTTACTTTATTTTCGAAAATCTATATAATTGAAGTATGTTTATAGATGAAGCAGGAAAAACTTTAAATTTTCTGGTAAAGACTTCAAAAGATATTGTCAATTACCCTGCTATACGGCTTAAGGGGCTTCTTTCTTCGGTCAAGGGAAATGCACGGGTTTTGATAGTTACCCAGCCGGCTTTTTCTATTCCTACGGCTTTTGTCGGCGTATACCAACAGCTATTTATTATTTCTTTAGGGGTGAGCCCTATTGAATACGGCGAGCTAATTGCGCTTGGTATCGGTGTGCAGCTGCTCTCGTTTTTACTGGGCGGGATATTAGCCGATAAAATTGGGCATAAAAGAACCCATGATATTTTCATACTGGCCTGGCCGTTAAATTTTCTCCTTTTTGCGTTTGCGCAAAATATCTGGTGGGTGATTCCGGCAATTATTATTTTCAATATGATGAATGTTTCTTCGCCTTCCTGGAACTGCCTTTTTGTCGAAGATATTCCAGAAAATAAAAGATCAAATATTTACGCGGTAGTCCATATGTTTTTGAACGGCGGGGCAATATTTTTACCTTTAGCCGGCGCAGTTGTAAAATTAATGGGACTTGATATGGCAAGCAGGCTCCTCTATCTGATTTCTGCCGGCATGACCATAATAGCCATAATTTATAGAAGGCGGAAATTAAAAGAAACCAGACAGGGCGTGAATATAAGAAAGAAAGTTGCGGCGCTGGATTTATACGAAGAAAACAAAAACTTCGGGAAAACTTTGAAATTGCTGGTGAAAAATAAGAAAATCTTCCGGTTCGGCCTGGTTAATATAATATTTATGTTTGCCATAACGATGTGGGGGTCGTTTAACTCTATTTACCTCTGTGATCCTAAAGAAGTCGGACTTGATCTTTCGAGTCTGGCGGTACTGCCTATAGTCGCCGCACTGATATTTATAGCGGCTATAGTTGTCCTCGTTCCTCAGATAAAAAAGCATAACTACATTAAATATATGGGTCTGGGTATTCTTTTGAATGCCGTTTCCGCCTTACTATATATTTTTGCGCCCGAGAAAAACTTGCCTTTTATTATCCTCTCCTATATGATATACGGAGTGGGTCTGGCGCTTTTTCGACCTCTATATGATGCCAGGCTTATGAATGTGTTTGGCGAGAAGAAAAGGGCAAGGCTATATTCTGTATATAATGTAATAGTGATGGGCTGCTCCATACCCGGCGGACTAATCAGCGGTTATCTTTATACGCTTTATCCCCGGTCGCTTTATATTGTAACGACGGTATTGTTTTTGGCAGCGTATTGGATATTAAAGAAAAAAAGTTCGAAAGGTTTGTAAAGTTTTAAGGTTTGTAAGGTCTAAAATCGAGGAAGGACATTGTTAATGGTCTGTAAAGGTCTATAAAGTCCATAAAGGTCTAAAATGAGTGGAGCAAAGGTTTTTAAAGTTCGTAAGGTCTAAAATCGCTCTATAAAAAAAGGAGTTTTATGAAAGCAGCTATCTACTATAAAATTCGGGACATCAGGTTGAAAGATATTGAGAAACCGGAGGTTAGGCCGGGGTGCGTTTTGATTAAGATAAAGGCGGTCGGTATCTGCAGATCGGATGTACATTATTTTGTGCACGGAAGAATAGGCGTGCAGATAATAAAAAAGCCGTTAGTTTTGGGGCATGAGGCTGCCGGTCTGGTTGTGGAAATAGGAAAGGGAGTTAAAAACATTAAGCTCGGAGACAAAGTTGCCTTAGAACCCGGGATTTTTTGCGGAAAATGCGTGCAATGCAAAACCGGGCATCCTAACCTTTGCAAAAAAGTTAAATTTTTCGGTACCCCTCCTGTAAACGGGACCTTTCTTGAATATGTGGTGCATCCTGCGAAGATGCTTTTTAAGCTTCCAAAGAACATAAGTTATGAAGAGGGTGCTTTGATTGAGCCTTTGACAGTGGGAATGTATGCCGTGGAGCTGGCCAAAATTAAAGCGAGCGAGACTGTTGCCATTTTGGGCGCCGGGCCTATCGGTCTTTCTATATTAAAGAGCGTTATTTGCCGGCAGGTTAAGAAAATTTATGTGACCGATTATCTGGATTACCGCCTGAAATTTGCGGCAAAACATAAGAAAGTAACGGTAATTAACGCAGGGAATGATCCGGTTGCAAAAATATTGAAAATGACAAAAGGCCGGGGCGTGGATGTGGTTTTTGAAGCTGCCGGGAAAGCGGAAGCGGTCAAGCAGACCATTGAAGTTGCCGCTACCGGCGGAAGAGTCGTCTGGGCCGGCATACCGGATGAAGATACGGTAACTATAGACTGCCACGAGGCCAGAAGAAGAGAACTCCTGATAATAAATGTGAGAAGAACCAAACACCAGAATGAAAAAGCTATCCGGGCGCTGGCTTCGGGAAAGATAAAAGTGAAGGCGATGGCTACACACAGGTTTTCCTTGGAGGAGATAAGCAAGGCCTTTAATATTGTTGAAAAATACAAAGACGGGGTTATTAAAGCGATTATTGAACTATAAAGAATGCCGGGAAGCTTATTTGCCGTTGAAGACAGAGTTCATGAATTTAAAATCATCCTGTAGTTTTTTTCTATTGTCTCCTGTTATATAGAAATCTTCACATGAAACCCAGCCGTCATACCCGGAAAGTTTAAGTTCCTCCGCGAAGACCTTTAAGTTGGCCACGCCTTCCCAGAGCAGGCAGGGTTTGGGTTGCCAGATTTTCATGCCCTCGGGCGTTGTTTCTTTCACTTCCCACTGATAGTTTTTAACATGCACATGCGCCAGGTATTTGCCGAGGAGCTGTATCCCCTGCTTGTAATTTTCGAAACCCTCAAAGACCATATTTCCCGGGTCAAAAATCACGCCGGCATACTTAGGATCAAAATTTGAAATTATGCGGTGGGTGGCAGTTGCAGAAGCCACTATCATATTCATATGAGTTTCCAGGAGGAACTTTGTGTCATATTTTTTACAAAGTTTTTCCACATCCGCCAGGGTTTTTACGGTATCGGTAAACATCTGATTGCGGTCCCTGGTATCGCCGGGATAGGGGGGCATAATGACCCTAAAGGTCCTGCAACCGAGAGTTTTTAAGTTACGGCAGAGTTCCTCTATCACATCCAGTTCAAAGCATTTTACATAGGTGCCGATACCGCATACTTGAATTTTATATTTATCACAAACTGACTTTACCAGCGGTACCTTTTCCCTGAGATTCTTGGGATTTATGTCGTTCTTGAAATCTCCCGCAAAGCAATAGCCCTTCTTTTTTTGTTCAGGGCTTATTTCCAGAACCCTAAGTTCCATACCGTCATAACCGGTCTGTGAGAGGAACTGTCCGATTTCTTCAAGCGAAAATTCCGGCATTAGAATTGTGTAGACCGATAATTTCATAGGTACCTTTTATTTTGAATTTGAAGCTGCAAAAATTATAACAAGATGTCTGGAAAAAGTCTATAAGGTTCGTAAAGTTCGTAAGGTCCATAAAGTCTATAAGGTAGGATTAACTGAGTGAGGATAAAGAAAATCCTTTGAACTTCTTTACGGGAATTTGTGGCTTGATTAAGGCTGTTATTACAGGGTATAATTGAAAAGTATTCATAAAAAAATAATTGTGTGCATTTAGGAGAAAAATTATGGCCAATGAAAAAGCCGATGTTTCGCATCAACTTCCGACTAAGGAGGGGGCATTTACAGCTGAATTTGAATGGCCGCTTACATTGCTTGTTGATAAGGGCCTTGACGGAGCCGTTACCAATAAATCAAGGGTAGGCTATGTCGACGGGGATAAGGGCCGCTTAATTTACCAGGGGTATCCGGTTGAAGTTCTGGCTGAAAATGCGGATTATGAAGAAGTTGCATATCTTTTAATATTCGGTAAACTTCCTAATGAAACCGAGTACACCGAATTTAGTAATAATTTAAAAGCCAACCGGAAGATGCCTGAAGAAGTGGTTAAGATAATGGATATTATTTATGACCATGAACACTCGCATCCAATGTCTTTACTTCGAACTGCTGTTTCGGTATTAGGCGTTCTACAAAAGAATGTTATGGATACCTCTCGGGAAAATGAATTAAGAATGGGAATACATTTAATAGCCAGTATGCCGACGGTTATTGCGGCTCTTCACCGGCTCCGCCTGGGACTTAAACCTGTTGAGCCGGATATGAACCTAAAGCATGTTGAAAATTTTCTCTATATGCTCCACGGCAAAAAACCTTCAGCTTTGGATGCTAAGCTTCTTGAAATATCTATGATTCTTCACGCTGACCACGGAATGAATGCTTCCACGCTGACGGCGGTAGCGACCAGCGCCTCACTTTCTGATCTTTATTCTTCCATAGTCGGCGCCATCGGGTCACTTAAAGGCCCCTTGCACGGCGGAGCAAATGAGATTGTTTTAAAAGAGTTTCTAAAAATAAAAAGTGTTGAGCATGTAAAGGAGTTTGTCGCAGAGAAAGTTGCAAAAAAAGAAAAGATAATGGGCTTTGGCCACAGAATCTATAAAACCTACGACCCGCGCGCGGCGTTACTGAAAAAATATGCGTCCAAATTAAATGATGAAGTAGAGATGTTTAAGATAGCGGAAGTCCTGGACAAAGAAGTGGTAGCCAAGTACGGTTCCAAAGGGATTTACCCCAATGTAGATTTTTATTCAGGGATTATCTACAATCACCTGGGCTTTGAAACTAATTTTTTTACAACTATCTTTGCCGCAGCCAGGGTCTCCGGCTGGCTGGCCAGAATTCTTGAATACCGGGCTGAAAATAGAATTTTCCGGCCACGAGATGTTTATATCGGTGAGTTTAATAAAGAGTTTGTAGCCAGGGAAAAAAGATCTTAAATACAAATTCCCCCGGTCAGTCGGCGGGGTCGCAAGATAAATCAAAATTAAGGATGGTAGTAGTTGCAATTAATTATTAGCGGCCTGCTAATACCAGTTGAAAAAGACTCGGTTTTTGAATACCTGAGGCTTGCGGCCCAAAAATTAGATGCAGGCGTAGAAAAGTTGACTTTGGTTAAGATACTTCACAAAGCGCTCAATACAAAGGATAAAGAACAGTTCTACTATGAAATTTCAATTGTCGTCGCGGTTTTCCCTCCTTTTGTCAATAAAACTGACTTCCCCGAATATGTAGAAAAAATACCTATTAAAAACATCCAAAAAAAATCAGAGGAAAGACCGCTTGTTGTAGGCTTTGGCCCCGCCGGCATGTTCGCGGCGCTGGAACTTCTTGAATACGGGTATAAGCCGGTAGTCTTTGAAAGAGGAAAGAATATAGAAGAGAGGTCTGCAGATATTATAAGTTTTATAAAAGATAAAGTTTTAAATCCGGAGTCCAATATACAGTTCGGCGAAGGCGGTGCAGGGTCTTATTCTGACGGTAAACTATTTGCCCGTATAAAAAATTCGGTCTACATCGAAAAGGTCCTGAATACTTTAATAAGATTCGGCGCGCCGGCCGAAATAGGCTATGAGGGCAGGCCGCATCTGGGGACCGATGTGCTTTGCCGGATTGTTAAAAATATTAGAAATTATATTATTGAAAACGGAGGGGAAGTTATTTTCAATTCAAAAATGACGGACCTTTTAATCTCTGACGGCGCGGTCCGGGGTGTCGTAATTAACGCTAAAAAGGAATATCTTTCAAAAAGCGTTTATCTGGCGATAGGCCATTCGGCGCGGGATACTTTCCTGCTTTTAAATGAAAAGAAAGTAAAGCTGGAGCAAAAGCCGATAGCCGTAGGCATAAGGGTAGAGCATCCTGTAGAGATAATTAATCAGATGGCCTACGGAGAAAAGTATAAAAATTTAAGCATTCTGGGCGCGGCAAGATATTCCTTTAATTATAACGATGAGAAAACAAAAAGAAGGTTGAATACCTTCTGTATGTGTCCGGGCGGGGAGGTGGTGAACGCTTCCTCGGAAGAGGGTTTTCTGGTAATAAACGGCATGAGTTATTCAAAGAGGGCCTCCGCCTATTCAAATACCGCTTTCATTATTACCTGCCTGCCGGAGGATTATCCTTCAACAGCTCCTCTAGCCGGTATGGAGTTTCAGAAGGAAATAGAAAAAAAAGCCTATAATTCCGGAACGGCGGGTTTTCAGGTCCCCGCCCAGAATCTTTTGGATTTTTTAGCCGGAAAAACTTCAAGTGTCTTAAATAAAAACTCCTGTAAGATAGGAGTAAAATCAGTAGCTCTTAAAGAAATTCTTCCTGATTTCGTCGCTGAAACCCTTTTAGCCGGATTTAAAGAGTGGGAAAAAGAGTATCCTCTCTTTGTTTCAAAGCACGGCATTTTGATGGCTCCCGAAACAAGGACTTCCTGCGCGGTAAGGATTTTCCGTAACGGGGACTTTGAATCCGAAAACATTAAAAACCTCTACCCCATAGGCGAAGGCGCCGGCTATACAGGCGGTATTACCAGCTCAGCAGCCGACGGGATTAAAGCCGTAGAAAAATCAATTTCAAGAAGCTAAGCCCAGTTTCCCGTTTTTTCAATGAAATCAAGCCTGAAAGCCGTTTATTTTTTTGAATAGATATACAATGGGGGTAAAATTTAGATTAAACTTGAAAATATGCGTTGTATAGATTACAATACTTCTTGCTTAAATATTCGTTAAAGTAAAGGAAGAATGCATTCAATGGTGGAAAAGCCAAAAAGTATTGATACAAAACGCACCTTATTTCATCCCATTCTCATGCATTTTGCCGCAAGATTTTCAAAAAAGACCTACGGAGAATTTGCTTCAGATTACCGCGTTTTGGTGGAAACTAATATGAAGTGTCATGAATATTTTGAAACCGATGCAGTTTCTGTTATTTCTGACCCTTACTGCGAGACTTCTGCTTTTGGCGCAAAGATGATTTATGAAACGGAAGGCGTACCGCATTGTGTCGAAAAAGTAGTGAGAAGCGGGGAAGATATAAAAACGCTAAAAACCCCGGAAGTCTATAACTGTGAAAGAACTTTAAATAGAATAAAAGGCGTAGAGTATTACAGGAAGCTCGTAAAACCGGAAGTAGATGTAATCGGCTGGGTGGAAGGACCTCTGGCCGAGGCCTGCGATCTTATGGGTGTCACCGAGATGCTTATGCTCCTTGCAACCGACGAAGAGCTCACAAAAATACTGCTGGATAAATGTCTGATAACCGGAAAAGCTTTTGCAAAAGCCCAGGTCGAAAATGGGGCTAATATTATCGGCGTCGGGGACGCAATTTGCTCGCAGATATCCGCAGAGATGTACCGGAAATTTATTTTTAACAGGCATAAGGAATTAATAGATTATATTCACACCCTCGGGGCTAAGGTAAAACTTCATATTTGCGGAAACATTAAGCATCTGGTCCCGGATTTGAAGAGTTTAAAACCCGACATTGTTGATGTAGACTGGATGGTTGAGATGGATGAACTCTACGCTGTTTTTGGAGAGAAAATCATTCGCTGCGGCAATATTGATCCGGTAAGCGTAATAGAGCGCCTTTCTGCCGGAGAGGTTTATAAGATAACAAAAGAATTAATAAAAAAAGAAGAGGGGCGGCCTTTTATTTTATCGGGCGGTTGTGAAATTACGGTCAACACTCCGAAAGAAAATCTTCTGGCAATGAAAAGAGCCATAAAAGACAGCGGCAAATAAAGAATATTACTGCAAATTTCAAATAACCACAAAATTGAAAAATAGATAATAAAAAAATATTGCGAAAAGAGGAGTAAATATGATTAAGAAGTATGCCGTAGTTTTGACGGCAGTTCTAGCCGTTATTTTAGGTCTTGCAAATAATGCCTATTGTTTGACCGCCAAAAGTTTTCGTGAAGGTATTATGGCAAAAAAGGATATTCAAACAAGCAAAGGGGAGATGTTTTCCTGGTACGCCCAGTTTTCGGTTGCCGGCTTTATTCAGGGCTACTACGCTTACGGAAAAGATAAAACCTGGCTGGAAGAGGCTGCGATTTATTATGATT
The DNA here is from genome assembly GCA_903928075.1 of Candidatus Firestoneibacteriota bacterium. Classification (GTDB taxonomy): domain Bacteria; phylum Oederibacteriota; class D2-FULL-39-29; order D2-FULL-39-29; family D2-FULL-39-29; genus CAIYPD01. Next base: position 70,328 of record CAIYPD010000076.1, on the reverse strand, counting down.
TTTTAATATCAAAAATGGATAAAGAACCGGATGGGTATATGGGCTGGGTCGGCCCCTACTTCGGGTTGGAACCGGAAATAGGTTCAGTAGTTGTCGGAGACGCAAATCTAATTGATCCCATGCTGGCTTTTTCCGAAATAGTTATGAAAGACCCGGCGCTAAAGAGTTCTCCCCTTGGCGCGAAAGCAGAAAAATACATTCTTCTGGCCAGAAAAACTTTGATAGAAAAATGGGATAAAAGAGGCGGCTACTATGAAGACGGGATGTTTGCTTCCTATTTGAATACCGGCATTATCATTGACAGGAAAACAAACCAGCTCAGGTCTCTGGCTGGTAAAAAATGGAGCGAGAACCTGAACAAGCACGCCAAGATGGCCGTCTGCTTTATCAAACTTTACCGGATAACGGGCGAAACAATGTTTAAGGAACGGGCGGAAAAAATATTCAGTCATTACAAGTCCATAATGAGATACCACAAGGACGAAGACCGGTATTTCTGGAATTTCTGGGAACCGCTTGCGCCTTTCGACTGGAAGGGGGCGAAAACACAGTCCTGGGTGGATGTGCACTCCTATAGAGGGGGCTATCAGGCACTCGAAAGCGCTACTTTTGTCGAAGCCTATCATGCGGGTCTGATTTTCAGTGAAGAGGATATGAAGAAGATAATTAATTCAAATCTCTGGATGTGGAATAAATCCCTGACCGATATACATTTTAAAAGTTCAAATGGGACGCCTACAGGCTCGGACGGCGATGCCGGAGCTTTATGGCCGTCCCTGGCGGAGTTTGACCCGACGATAAGAGAAATTTATGCGGCCGTGATAAAGAAAGGCAATAATAATGAAGTGGAGGCGGCCTATTTTAAAAATGTTACCTGCAAAGAACCCCCGTCTTTCAAGAGAAGGAATGTTATAGGCCAAGTCGTACTTCCGGATATTCCGGTCTTTCCGAGCAGGGATATTAGTATGGCGGTTTGTATTCCTTCGCATATTTCTGCGGGTAAAAGCGAAGAGATTAAGATTGGCTGTCAGGTAAGGGCCAAAGGTACGGTCAAGTTAACTCTATTCAGCAAAGACGGAAATACCTCTTTGTTTGAAATAGGCAGTCTTGACGCCAAGAGAGCCGATGACATGTTCTATATGAAGTGGAACGGAACGGATAAATCCGGCAAGGCGCTTAAAGGGGACTACCGTGTAAGGTTTACGATGAATGACAGCACCAGAGAATGGAGAATTACCCTGACCGAATAGATAATTATTTCCTTCCGGTCAAGTTGTTTTGGAAGCATTAATAAGCCCCCGGGCTTGTATTAAAAACAAAGGAGTGTTTTAATGGAATCCCTGAAAATTCCCGAAAAGGATCTTCAAGTACTCCGTGGTCTGGCAGAAAAGCTTGCGGCTATAGCTAAACTTCCCGTCCAGAAGGAAAAAGCACGGCTCTGGTCAAAGGTAAATGACCTTAAGTCCGAGCGGCCTATGGTGCTCATAAGTGAAGTTCCGTGGCATGAGATGAATGTAAATAATGAATTAACGCTTCAAAGCATGGACCCCTGGGCCAGAAAGCAGGAGCTTGATTTGCGCCTGACCTTATACACCTGGCAGCATATGCCCGCAGATATGACGGTGAATGAATATTTAACTTGTCCGCTGGTTGTTCATAGTACGGGTTTTGGCATAGAGGAAAATGTTGATGTTGTTGAAACCGACAAAGAAAGCAGTGTTGTTTCCCGGCATTTCAAAGTACAGATTGCAAAGGACGAGGACCTGAAAAAAATAAAACTTCCGGTTGTGACTTATGATAAGGAACAGACAGATAAAAACTACAAGGTCATGTGCGAAGTTTACAAAGATATCTTGCCGGTAAAAAAAACCGGAGTACAGCATATCTGGTATACGCCCTGGGATTTTTTGGTGCGCTGGTACGGAATTCAGGAAGCGATGATTGATATGCTCGACCGGCCTGATTTTGTCAATGCCGCAGTCGCCAGGGTGGCGGAGTCCTGCATGGCGGAACTTGAGCAGTATGAAAAACTTAATCTTCTTTCTTTGGGGAATGCCCGTAGAACGGGTTCCGGAGGCTATGGTTATACGGAAGAGCTGCCCGGGGAAAATTATGATCCGAATTGTGTCCGTCCTCATAATATGTGGGGCTGTTCAAATGCCCAGATATTTTCTGAGGTATCGCCGGAGATGCACTGGGAATTTGCTCTCAAGCATGATATACCCTGGCTGCAGAAGTGGGGAAGGAACTATTACGGCTGCTGCGAGCCGCTTGACAGGAAAATTGATATTTTAAAAAGAATCCCAAATCTCAGAAAAATCTCGGTCAGTCCCTGGGCTAACAAAGAAAGGGCTCTACAAAATATTGGCGGGGATTATGTGATAAGTTATAAGATAAATCCTGCAACTCTTGCCGGGGATACCTGGAACATAGAAACCGCCGTAAAAGAAGTCAGGGAAGTGCTTGAACGGGCAGATAAAAAATGTCACATAGAGTTTATAATAAAAGATATCTCCACGGTAAGTTATCACCCGGAGAGATTGTGGGAACTCTCTAAAAGGATCTGCGAAATGGCAGAAGAACAATGAAGAGCCGCGAACGGTTTCTGGCCTGTGTTAGAGGGGAAAAGACGGACAGAATTCCCGTGTTTCCCCTCCTGATGTTTTTACCTGCGGCCCGTTTCGGGATTACCTATAAAGAATTTGCAACTAACGGCAGGTCTATGGCCGCCGCGCAGCTTTTCATTCAAAAAAGATTTGAACTTGACGCCATTACCTCCTGTTCTGATGCGTTCAGGGTTTCAGCGGACTTAGGGGCAAAGATGGCTTATCCCGAAGAAAAACCGCCTTTTGCCGTAGAACCTATAATTTCTTCCGCGGCTGATTTGAATAAATTAGGCAGGCCCGACCCTAAGGGAAAAAAAGGGAGAATGGCAGACAGGGTGCTTGCCGTAGAAGAAATGGTTAAGGGGGCCGGGGGCGAAGTAGCGGTTCTCGGTTGGGTGGATATGCCTTTTACAGAAGCCTGTTCAATCTGCGGTATAACTAACTTTATGATTATGATAAATGATGAGCCGGCGTTGGCGCACCGGCTTCTCTCGTTCCTGACTAAAGTAGTAATTGATTTTTCGCTTGCGCAGGTTGAAGCCGGGGCCGATATGATCGGGTGCGGGGATGCCGCGGCTTCTTTGATTTCACCTTCTATGTACCGGGAGTTTGCCCTGCCCTATGAAAAAGAGGTAACGACGGCCATTCACAACGCAAATTGTCCGGTGAAACTGCATATCTGCGGGAACACTACGGCTTTACTTCCCGATATGGTTGATTCCGGGGCAGATCTTTTTAATGTGGACCACATGGTGCCTTTGCTAAAAGCAAAAGAGGTTTATGGTTCGCAAAATAAATGTTATAAAGGAAATCTTAACCCGGTTGCAGACATTATGAATGCCTCGGTAACTGACTGCACAGAGAAGGCGCGGGCGTGCATGAAAATAGCTGAAGGGACGAAGTATATGTTAAGCGCCGGCTGCGAGATTCCGGCGGAAACGAAAGATGAAGTCTTGAAAGCATTTTGCGAGACGCCAAGATAGAGGAGCAAGGACAGAGGGGCGGAAGGTCGGATGAATGGAAGTACGGCAAAAGAAAATCGCTCTAACTAAAGGATGGTTCTTATATGAAAAATACTATGACCGCAGCATATTTGCCGGGTAACAGTACGGTGGTACTGAAAGAGGTAGAGGTTCCCGAGCCGGGGTATGGCGAGGTTTTGATAAAAACGAAATCCTCAACCATCTGCGGCAGTGATATTCGCGCTATCTATCGCGAACACCTGGGGAAAGGTCCCGAGGGTTATCAGAATAAAATCGCCGGCCACGAGCCTGCAGGCCAGATTATAAAATGCGGGCCCGGGCTGAGAAGATTCAAAAATAATGACCGGGTGGTGCTTTACCATATTTCCGGGTGCGGGGTCTGCAACGACTGCCGCAGAGGTTATATGATCAGTTGTACCAGTCCTCATCGCGCCGCCTACGGCTGGCAGAGAGACGGCGGGATGGCGCCTTATATTCTTGCGGAGGAAAAAGACTGTGTACTTTTACCGGACGAACTTACTTACACGGACGGAGCGCAGGTAGCCTGCGGCTTCGGAACTGTTTATGAAGGCCTGCAGAAGATAGGTATTTGCGGAAATGATGCCGTGCTTGTTGTGGGTTTAGGTCCGGTCGGGCTTGCTACCTTGATGCTTGCAAAAGCCCTGGGGGCGAATATGCTTATAGGCGTTGATGTTACAGCTGAACGCTGCAAACTTGCTAAAGATAGAAACCTTGCCGAACATGTGCTTGTTTCCGGGCCGGATACTTTGAAACAAATTTTGGAACTCACAAAGGGCAAAGGTGTTGAGCGTGCGATAGATTGTTCCGGGCACACCCTTGGCCGGCAGCTGGCGATACGGGCAACCTGTAAGTGGGGAAAAATCGCGCTGGTCGGAGAAGGCGGAACCGTGGAATTTAATCCCAGCCCGGATATAATTCATGAGCAAAAGACAATTTATGGTTCCTGGGTCACCAGCATCTGGCTTATGGAAGAACTTGTGGAGCGGTTGGTCAGGTGGAAACTCCATCCCGAAGACCTTGTCACCCACAGGTTTACTCTGGATAAGGCCGATGAGGCTTATAAATTAATGGCGGAAGGAAAATGCGGTAAGGTCGCTATAGTTTTTGACGAAGAAGTAAAGTAGGAGGAGGAATTAGTGAGTTTAAATTTGAGTAAAGAAGCAGTTGACCCAAAACAGGTTCCAAGTAAGACGCTGCGTACAGGCGCAAAAATACCGGTAGTAGGGCTGGGAACTTTTGGGTCAGATTGTTACCCGGGAGAAGAGGTCGCGGCCGCGGTAAAAGATGCAATAGCCCTGGGGTACCGACATATTGACTGTGCGTCTATTTACGGCAATGAACATTTAATAGGCCCGGTCTTGAGAGAGGCGATAAAGAGCGGGGTCAAGCGCGAAGAGTTGTGGATCACTTCAAAGTTATGGAATGATAAACACGCCGAAAAAGATGTAGGGCCTTCTTGTGAGAAGTCGCTTAAAGATTTGCAGCTGGACTATCTTGATCTTTATCTTATACACTGGCCTTTCCCCAACAGCCATGCTAAAGGCGTAAGCGTTTCCTCGCGCGATAAAAATGCAAAAGCTTACATCCATGAAAACTATATGAAGACCTGGAGGCAGCTCGAAAAACTGGTAGAGCGGGGATTGGTAAAAAATATCGGAACATCTAATATGACCATTCCGAAACTGAAACTTCTACTTCGAGATGCTAAGATAAAACCGTCCTGCGGGGAAATGGAATTACATCCTCATTTACAGCAGGCGGAGCTTTATGATTTTGTTGTGAAAGCGGGGATAATTCCTATAGGTTACAGTCCTATCGGCTCGCCCAAGCGTCCCGAACGGGATAAAACCCCTGCGGACACAGTAGATATTGAAGACCCCGTCATTGTGAAAATTGCAGAAAGGCTTAAAGTCCATCCTGCGGTGGTTTGTGTTAAATGGGGTGTTCAGCGGGGGGAGGTCGTGATACCTTTTTCCGTGAACCGTTCTAAATATTTGAGTAATCTAAAAGCAGTGCTTTCCGCTCCGCTTACTAATGAGGAGATGAAAGAAATAGCGGATATAGATAAAAATTGCCGACTGATAAAAGGTCAGGTTTTTCTTTGGAAAGAGGGGCAAACCTGGGAAGACCTGTGGGATTTAGACGGAAAGATAACTCCGCCATAAGAGCAATAGATAATAGATGATGAAATATAAAAAAAGGAGAGAGCAATGAAAAAAACGAGTAAGCAGGTTCAGCTTTCAAAAGGCGGAATCCCTTCACTGAGTGAGAGGATGGCCTGGTTTAGAGAGGCCAAGTTCGGTATGTTTATCCACTGGGGCCTTTATAGTATTCTTGGCCGGCATGAGTGGGTGATGAACCGGGAGCGGATTCCTGTTAAAGAGTATGAAGCACTGGCTAAAAAATTCACAGCCGAAAAATTTGACCCCAAAGCCTGGGCCAGACTGGCAAAAGAGTCGGGCCAGAAATATGTTGCCCTAACCACCAAGCACCATGAAGGTTTTTGTCTTTTTGATTCCAAACTTACAAAATATACTTCCGTAAATTCTCCGGCGCGCCGGGACATTGTGGCCGAGTTTGTCGAGGCGGTCCGCGCCGAAGGCCTGCATGTCGGGCTTTATTATAGTTTGATGGATTGGCATCATCCTGACGGCGCCAACTGCCTGCATGACTTAAAAGCCCGCAAAAGATTCGTTGATTACACTCACGGCCTGGTCCGTGAAATTATGACGAATTATGGAAAGATAGACTATCTCTTTTACGATGTACCGTGGCCGCTTAAACCCAATGGCTGGGACTCAACAAAATTAAATTATATGGTCAGGTCGCTTCAACCGCAGATACTTATAAATAACAGGTCGGGCTGGGGTGTAGAGGGTTCTTTGATGCCGGAGGATTTTGACACACCCGAAAACTCAACCAGGGCAAGCGCGGATTACCGGGACTGGGAAAGTTGTGATACCTTGAACGGCTCCTGGGGCTGGAATAAGGCCGACAAGGAATGGAAGAGCGTTCCTAATCTTCTGGGAAAACTTGTCTCCTGCGCCGGAAACGGAGGTAATTTTATATTAAATGTCGGCCCTCGCGGCGACGGCTCTATTGAAGAAGAAGCAATTTCCAGTCTTCGCGGAATGGGAGACTGGCTTAAACGCAACAATAACGGAGAATCTATTTACGGAACCGAGAGAGTTAATACCGAATGGATGAACTTCAATCCGCACGGGACCTCGGCAACCGCCAAGGGGAATACTATGTACTGGCATATTACCCGCTGGTACGGTAAAGAACTCTGGTTAGGCGGTCTGCAGATGAAGGTACGCAGTGCCCGGATAGTCAGTACCGGCGAAAAGGTTAAGTTTAAACAGACCTTCAAGCCGACGGAACGGCTCCATCTTTACGACCTGCCTGTGAACCCGCCGGATAAGGATATGACGGTCATTGCTCTGGAATGTGAGTCTAAGCCAAGCCAGAGGCTCGGGGCGGGACATGTGTGGGTCGACGGCGTTCAATAAACGCCGTCTCGAATTTCTGATTACTAATTTCTAATTGGCTAATAAATAAAATAAAATATAAAAGAATACAAGAAAATAAGAGTACAAAAACAATAAAGAAATTCAGTAATTTGCTATTTGCTTTAACTTTGTTATCTTGTCGTCTTGTTAGCTTGTTATCTATCTATTTTGGAGGAAATATTATGGTGATGACTTCGAGGGAACGGGTATTAACTGCTTTTGCGCATGAGGAGCCGGATCGGGTACCGCTTTGGTTTGGGGCTTCCCGCGAGATGTGGGAAGGGATGCAAAAGAAGCTCTCCCTTGATGATGAAGGACTAAAGCAGATGCTTGAAGATGATTTCAGGGCCGTTCATGCTTCTGATATTGGCCCGGACTTAAAAGACGGCGTTAATAGGCTCGGAATCAAACGCGCGGGAGTGGGCTGCGGTCAACCGCTTAATCATCCGCTCGCAAATGCAACATTAAAAGAGGTGCATGCTTATGCCTGGCCGGATCCGAAATGGTTTGACGCCTCGGGGATAAAAGCGCAGGCGGAAAAACACAAAGGGAAATATGCGATTATGGGCGGGTTCTGGTCTCCGTTCTGGCATGAAGCCATTGATCTTTTTGGAATGGAAAACCTCTGCCTAAAGATGTACGACGAACCTGAGATTGTGGACGCGGTGTTCGAACATCTTTCCTCTTTCTATTTTGAAGTAAATAAAAAAACATTTGATACGGCCGGAAAATATATTGATATTTTTTTCATGGGGAACGACTTGGGGAGTCAGAACGGCCCGCTTTTAAGCCCGGAACAATTCCGGCGATTTTTGCTTCCTCACTTTAAGAAACTTATAGATCTAGGACACGCCTATAAACTTAAAGTCCAGCTTCATTGCTGTGGAGGTATTGAGCCTTTGATTCCAGATTTGATTAGTGTCGGCCTGGATGCTTTACATGCCGTACAGACGACCTGTGTCGGGATGAACCTTGTTGAACTGAAAAATAATTACGGGAAAAAAATAGTCTTCAACGGCGGTATAGATTCCCACCATATACTGATGGAAAGCACCCCTGAGGTAGTAAGGGAGAGGACAAAAGAAATACTGAAAATAATGATGCCGGGCGGCGGGTATGTGGCGGGGGCCAGTCATGATACTGTTCTGGAGGCGACCCCCATAGAAAATGTTCTTGCGATGTGCGAGACTATAAGGGAGTTTGGAACCTATAATAAATAATAAAATATGGATGATAACTGATAAAAGACGGTTGAGAAGTATTACAGATAGTAATCTGTTATTGACTTAAAAAGGAGACCGTATCTAATGGAAATGATTTCAATAAGCGCGCAAGACAAGGGGATACTCAGGGAGCTGGGTAAAAAGTATAGAGAAATAGCAGAACTTCCCGTACAAAAGGAGACGATTACCCTTTGGAAAGCCATAAACAGTTTAAAGCCGGTGCGGCCGATGGTCATGATAGATCAACTGCCGTGGCATGAATTGAACGCTGAAGGGGAGTTAACATTAAAGACCTCTGACCCCTTCTGCCGGAATATAGAAACAAAGTTAAGGCGCGAACTTTATAAGTGGAAGCATTTCAGGACAGATATGGTAATAGAGCCGGTTCTGCGTTCCTCCCCGGTTGTCGAAGGGTGGGATTTTGGTATAAAGGTTAAGGAAACAGAAAAGGCCGTGACCGATGTTAATAATGATGTCGTGGGGCACTTCTACAATGACCAGATTAAGGAAGAAGAAGATATTCAAAAAATAAAAAATCCCGCCATCAGGCTGAACAAGGAGAAAACCGAGAAAGATTTTGAAACAATGCAGGAAATCTTTACCGGGGTAATTGAAGTAAAAAAAGAAGGGATAATGTACGGCTTTCCGGTATGGGATGTTATAGTAATGCTTCGCGGGGCGGGGGAGCTGCTTCTTGACATGGCGCTAAGGCCGGAATTCATGCACAAGATAATTTCCAGATTCTCGGAAGCGTACCTTGCAGGGCTGGACCAGTTGGAAACGCAGGGTTTGCTGGGTTACGGGTTCCGAACCATCCATTGCTCTGGTGCCCATACCAACGAACTGCCGTCCTTCCTTGAAAAGTTTATCGGGACCGGCTTTGACCCGGCAAAACCCAGGGCAAAAGATACCTGGACCTTCGGGATGGCGCAGATATTTTCCACGGCTTCGCCTGCTATGCACGACGAATTTGAGATAGAATACGCCAAGAAATGGTATGAGAGGTTTGGCCTCGTGTATTACGGCTGCTGTGAACCGCTGGATAAAAAAATCGGGGTTATCAGGAAACTTCCCAATGTGAGAAAAATCTCTATAAGTCCCTGGGCTGATGTAAAAAATGCTACGGAACAGATTGGCAAGGATTATGTGATTTCCAGGAAATCCAGCCCAGCGTTTTTCTCCAGGGGTAACTTTGAACTTGATGCCATAATAAAAGATACAAAAGATGTGATAACTGACTGTAAAAAGAACGGCACCCCGGTAGAATTCATCCTTAAGGACTTGAGCACGGTAAACTACGAACCAAAAAGACTTACCGAATGGGCCGATACAGTGATGAAAATTGTGAAAAAATAGACAGGGGTTTGGTTGTTTGGAAAAATGGACAGCAGTCAGAGGACAAAATACTGCCGAATGCTTTATGATCACAAAAAAGTGTATGCAACAAACTTTTTTCTGTTTTTTGCTCTCGCCAAGCCTCCAAACATCCAACCTTATAACCGTCTTATTAGGGCGCTTCTCTTCTTGACTTTTAGCTTGTAGGCTATATAATCAACTTGTTAAGTTTAGTCGGCCTTGTAACTCCGGTTAAAGAGGCGAAAATAATGATATATGAAACAATAGCGGAAAATAAGCGCCGGGCGGTATTTATAATAGCTCTTTTTGTTATTTTTGTGCTTGGGCTGGGGTATGTTTTTGGAAAAACCTCAGGCTCGGGACCTTTCGGTATTTTTCTTGCAGTTATCATTTCTATAGTAACGGTATATGGCAGTTATTATTACAGCGCCGATCTGGTGCTTGCGGTTTCTCATGCGGAGCCGGCGGATCCTTTAGAGCATACTTACCTGATAAATACCGTAGAGGGGCTTTGCCTGGCCGCAGGACTTCCCTGCCCTAAAATTTATATTATCCGGGATACAGCGCCGAATGCATTTGCTACTGGGCGGGACCCTGCTCACGCTGCTGTTGTTTTTACCACAGGCATTATTGAAAAGCTTAACAGAAAAGAACTGGAAGGCGTAACTGCGCATGAACTTTCCCATATTAAAAACTACGATATTTTGATTTCGACTATCGCCGTGGTTTTAGTCGGGACGATAACCCTGCTTTCTGACTGGATGCTCAGGAATGTAAGGTGGTCGCGTCTGGGAGGAAAAGGGAGAGGTTTGGGCGGTTCCGCAGGACTTGTCCTTCTGCTTTTATCAATTGTGCTTGCGCTAATCTCTCCTCTTATAGCGCAGCTTTTAAATTTGGCTCTCTCACGAAGACGGGAATATCTGGCTGACGCCGCCGGAGCACTTTTGACCAGATATCCTCCGGGTTTAGCAGATGCTTTAGAAAAACTCTCAGAAAACAAAGAAGAATTGGAAGTTGCAAATAAGGCTACGGCCCACCTCTTTATTGTTAATCCTTTTTCGAATATCAAAGGCGGTTTTAGAGGTCTCTTTGATACCCATCCTCCGATAGAAGAAAGAATAAGAATACTCAGGTCTATGTGATGAAAGCGCTTACGCTTGGCGTAGTTACTCTGCTCCTATTTTCCGGCGTCGAATCTAAAAGTAAGACTTCCATTTTTCTTAATTTCCAGACTGTCAACAGAATTACCTCTGAACTTGAGGCGAAAACCGGCGTACGCCTCAGGTTTATTATAGATAAGAATATTAAGCTTTCAAAAGCATATATGGAAACAACGGCGGGTACAATACTTGAAAATGATATATTAATAATACTTGATGAGCATAATAAAAGAATCTATAAATTTCAGGGTAAGAATACCTTAAATTTGCTCAGCAAAGATTTCTTTTCTTTTGTTTTGGAAAATGAGTTATTAGGCGTTACTCCGGGCACTTCCGGAGAAAAAGTCGAGTCGGCAGCAGTTATTCTAGCCAATAATATTTCCACAACGAGAGGCGTTTCTCTGCTTAGTTTAAAGAATGCATATATTAAACCGGTGGATTCTATTTTTTATCGGCTCACGAATGTGGGGCCTTTTAAGCTTATAGTGAAAGCTTTTTATTCCAATATGTTTCTCTTTTTGTCTCTTTTCCCGGTTCTAACCTGGTTCTTATTTGTCAAGGTGCCGGAACTGCTTTTAGGTGAGGAGGCAGGCGAGAAAGGTAGAAAGTTTCATAAGGGGTTTTTATTCGGAATATTTTGTGTTATAATCACTAGGGTAGGCACCGATTTTAACAGGCTGGTAGGTGCAGTTGCCGCAACTTTGGTGATATTTATGCCTCTGGTGGCAATTGCTGCAGCAATATTTAAAGAAGAGCTAAAAAGTTTTACGGTAAATTTATTTGGATGGGAGGATTAAAATATGAGTCTACCGCTTCAGATATTTTTCATAATGATAATAGCATTCATTGTGCTTCTCCTAATCTCTTTGTATAACCGCCTGGTGATCCTTCGCAACCGTTGTGAGAATAGCTGGGCGCAAGTAGATGTCCAGCTGAAAAAAAGAGCCGATTTAGTACCTAATCTCGTTGAAACCGTCAAAGGTTACGCGGCGCACGAAAAAAGCGTTTTTGAAAATGTAACAAAAGCGCGTTCCGCCATCATGGGTGCAACCGGGGTGGCCGATATGCAAAAAGCTCAAAATGGCCTTACCCAGGCGCTTAAGAGTTTATTTGCTGTGGCTGAGAACTATCCTCAATTAAAAGCTGATTCGCAATTTCGTTTGCTCCAGGAACAACTTGACGGAATAGAGAGCAAGATTGCCTATGCCAGGCAGTTTTATAACGATACGGTTATGAGTTTTTCTAATGCCCTTCAAATGTTTCCGACTAATCTTGTTGCTATGCTTTTTAACTTTAAAGCAAAAGAATACTTTAATATTAGCGAAGCAGACAGAGAATCCGTTAAGGTAAAGTTCTAAGTAAAAAAAGTCCGTAAAAGTCATTAAAGGTCTGTAATGGTCTTTAAAAGGTTTGTACTTAGGAAATATATTAATTGAATTGAAAAAATTGATTATAAATAATTGTTTCGTTTTGTCAACGGATGTTGTCTATACGATGTATTTCATATCGAAAAAATTCTGCTTACAGACTTTTAAGGACTTTGATAGAAATTTATGGATCTTTATAGACCTGCTTCGTACATTCAAAACCTCGATAACCTTCTCCTAAAGAGTCCGGTTTACTGCGAGCTCTTGAAGAAAATAAAAAAAACCGGAACTATTGAGATTAGCGGAATTAAAGGCTCTGCTGATTCCTTCCTGGCCTATTCAATATTTAATGATTCTGGCCGCCCTCTCCTTTTGATTCTGCCAGATAACGATTCGGCTCTAAGGGCTTTCTACGATCTGCAGGTATTTTTTAATGAAGGTTTGCTTCTTTTTCCGGCTTTAGAAGAACTCGAAGGGGTCAGGCTTCCGCCTTCAAAAGAACTCAAGGAACAACGCCTTTCAGGCCTTAAGGATTTGCTGCAGAAAAAAATTAAAGTAGCCGTGTTTTCTCGCCAATCCTTCACGCAACCTGTCCCGTCAAAAAAAGAATTTTCCACCGCGGTCTTCAAATTGAAGAAAGAAAAAGAACTAAACCTGCTTTCACTGGTTGAACAGTTGATAACTGCCGGATACAAGATGGAGGCCTTTGTAGAAAGAAAAGGGGATATTTCTGTCCGGGGAGGTATTCTTGACATTTATTCCCTGACGGAAGAACACCCGGTAAGAATAGATTTTTTTGGGGATAATATTGATACGATAAGGGTTTTCGACCTCCTTACGCAGAAATCTACTAAAGAAATTGAGGAAATTGAGATTTATCCTGCTTCCGAAGATAGTTTTAAAAAAGGAAAAGTCACCGAATATCTCCTGGAAAATACTATTATCTATGTTGAAGAACCCCTTAGCAACGAATTTTCCATTCCAAAAATAAGTGATTTTCCGGTAATACTGAATCAAAGGGGCACAGACGGCATAAATATTAAAACCAAAAGTTTCCCTTCTTTTAACGGAAATGCGGGCCTGGCTATAAAAGAATTGCAAAAAAATGAGGCAGAAGGCACCGCAGTATTTTTATTGTTTAATAGTAACGGCGAGCAGGAAAGATTCGCCGAAATATTGACGGAGAATAACGCAGTTCTTTCGGTAAAATATCTGACAGGAGAACTGCACGGCGGGTTTCACTTTGTTGAGGCCGGTGTGTTAGTTGTTACCGACAATGAAATATTCGGGCGTTACGGCAATTCGAGGCCGGCCACAAAGAGGAGGCGTAGGTTTTTTAAAGACGGAGCACCCGTAAAGAGCGTTTTTGAGATAAACACCGGAGAAGCGGTGGTACATGAAAATTATGGTATAGGCCGGTTTTTAGGCCTAAGCAGTCTGGAACTTTCCGGCACAAAGAAAGATTTTGTAACTTTGGAATATTTAAACGGCGATAAACTTTATATCCCGGTCGAAGACATAAATAAAATACAAAAGTATGTCGGTTTTGAGGAAACTCCGGTTTTATCTAATCTCGGGACTTCCCAGTGGGAAAAAGCCAAAGAAAAAGTCAAAGAAGATGTTAAAAAAATGGCGGATGACCTTTTGCTTCTTTATGCGGCAAGAGAGACTCTAAAAGGCCACGCTTTTCCGCCGGATACGACCTGGCAGAAAGAATTTGAGGACTCGTTTATTTACGAAGAGACCAAAGATCAGCTGCGCGCAATTTCTGAGGTAAAAGAAGATATGGAGCAGGGAAGGCCCATTGACCGGCTTGTTTGCGGGGATGTGGGTTTTGGTAAGACGGAAGTGGCGCTGCGCGCGGCTTTTAAATGCGCGCTTGAAGGCAAACAGGTTGCCTTTGTCTGTCCGACTACCATACTTGCCGAACAGCATTATAAAACTTTCAAGGAGCGCATGGCGGAGTATCCCGTAAGCATTGCGATGCTTTCAAGATTTAGCGCAAAAAAAGAGCAAGGAAAGACCCTGGAAAAATTAAAGGCGGGCACTGTTGATATAGTTGTCGGCACGCACCGGCTGCTCCAGGAGGATATTGTATTCAAGGACCTGGGGATGCTTATCCTGGATGACGAACAGAAATTCGGCGTAGGGCAAAAAGAGAAATTAAAAAAACTCAGAAAAACAGTGTATTGCATAAGTTTGTCTGCCACGCCCATACCCCGGACCCTCTATCTTTCACTCTCCGGTATAAGGGAAATCAGCAATATAAATACACCCCCCTCCGGAAGAATGGCTATCCAAACCTATGTTATAGAGTATAACGAAAAAATAATCAGGGGCGCCATAAACAAGGAACTGGCGCGGGGCGGGGAAGTTTACTATGTTTACAATAAAGTAAAAACCATACAAAGAGCTGCGAGCAGACTACAGCGTCTGGTGCCCGAAGCCAGGGTAGCGGTAGCCCACGGTCAACTTCCCGGGCCCCGGCTGGAAAAAATAATGATGGATTTTTATGAGAAGAAATACAATGTTTTGGTTTGCTCTACTATTATTGAAGCGGGCCTGGATAATCCTTCCGCAAACACGATAATAATAGAAGATGCCGATGATCTCGGGCTTTCACAATTATATCAGCTTAGGGGACGGGTAGGGCGCAGCCGGGTGCAGGCTTTTGCGTATTTAACCTATCCTAAAGACAGGTCACTTACGGATGTCGCCATGAGGCGTCTGGCGGCGATAGAAGAATGCGATGAACTCTCTATGGGCTTTTCGATAGCGATGAAGGATCTTGAAATAAGAGGTGCCGGTAATATTCTCGGGAAGGAACAGCACGGGCAGATAGGCCGGGTCGGACTTGAACTCTATATGAAACTCCTAAAGGAAGCTGTAAACGCAGCAAAAGGTATCGAAGAAGGAATACCGGAAGAGAAAATAGAAATTGACATTAAGACAAATGCTTATCTGCCGGATTCTTATGTCAGCGACGGATTCTTAAAAATAAATATTTATAAAGATTTGATGGCCGTAGAGGACCTGCCGGGGGTGGATAAAATAAAAGAAGAACTTATTGACCGGTTCGGAACTCTGCCTTTCGAGGCCGAGAATCTGCTCCAAATTGTGAAGATTCGCCTGGTAGCAAAAAAAGCAGGCATCTCTTCTATTTTTGAGTCAGAAAACAGTATTAATTTTGAGATGAAAAACACAGGCCGGGGTTACTTTAAGTTAATCTCAAACTCTTCAGACAAACTAAACGAAGTTCTAACCTACTTCAGCGCCCTCGCTAATTCCAAATGACCTGCACTTAAAACTTCCTTAACCTAAGACCTTTTGACCCTGCATTTTAGAAGCTCATAGAAACGCCTGCCGAAGCAGAAACAATTTTGAAATTATATTTTACAAAATCCTGATATTTCATATTGGAATCAACAGCCATGTAGCTAAAACCCGCAACCAGGCTGAAATTTTTGTCTACGGGGTACTTAAAGGAGATTCCAATAGTGTTTTCTGTGTCGCTTTGATTGTCGCTTGTATAGGCACCGCCGCTGGTTCTCGCTTTTCTGTTGGCATAGTTTCTAAAAAGTATCTGGTAGAAAATAGCGGCGTTTAAATCTCCGGTGAGGTTGAAAGAGTAATAAGGCTTAAGTGCCAGGCTGAAAAAGCCGTAATAATTGTCGTTATAAACAAGATTTCCTGAATCAAATATACTTCCGTTGGAGGTATAGAGAGTAAAATCAAGGTCTGCGCCAAAAAGAGTTTTACCTGCCGAAGGAAGCTGGACGGAGGCAGAAAGGTAATGCACCGCGTCAACGCGCAGGGTATTGGAAATAGCCCCCTGAGAAGTGCGGGTGAAAGCGTCCAAATAATTTTTCAGGACAAGATTATAGGAAATGTCGGTAAAAGCCTGAGAGAAAACTGTCTTGTAGTCGGTGGAAAATACAAAAGCATTATAATCCTTGGGGGCGGCTTCCTTGCCTGCGGTTAAACTAACCACGGTTGAATTTGTCAGAGCGAGCGAAGTATAGTTAGGATATTTTCTCTGATAGTACTTTACACCAAAAGTGAGAGGGAGAGGATTGTCATTATAAAAAGAATTCAAGGAAATAGAAGCGGAAGCTCCCAAATCATAAAGGTCGTAAAGACCTTTGCCGAACGGTTCGTCTTTTGTTTCCATATTAAAGTTATAGCGGGTATCGAAGGATATTTTCCCTTCAAGTTCTTTACTGAACTTGTGTTTTAGTGCAAGGGAGCCAAGGTTATTCATTCTTCTTAAAAAGAGAGTATCTTCTTCAATTACTCTTTCGCTCAGGGAAACACTTACATTAAAGACCGGGAGGATATAATCGCTGTCTGAGAGTTTCATTGCAGGCATAAAGAAAAGCCAGCCGGACCCGGAATAACCGCCGCTGCTTTCCAGCACGGAAGAATAGGCCAGTCGAATATCTGCGTCAAAGAGCGGTATGAATTTGAACTCTGCTTTTGCGGTAGACACTATAAAAACCAATACTAGAATAGAAAAAAGCCTTCTCATTAAATATTCCTCCGTTAATAACAAGTATCCGCAAGCCCGGGGACTGCAGATACTTGTAGTCTGATTAAACTGCTTAGAAAAGTTCGTTAAAGATTTCCGGTAGAACTATTAAGTCAATGGAGCGGGCGCCGAATTCAGGCGCTTTGTAGATCATCTCCCAGTTTAGATTTGCCTTGCCGATATCCGCAAGCGGTTGAATTGCCCCCGCATCATTGATCAGGTAGACATATTTTTCAAGATAGGAACCGTCAGCATAGGTATCTTTAAAAAGAATCCCGCCGTCAGCAGTCTTTACCGGGTCTGAAACCGTGTAGGGTAGAGTGGTGGCAGGAGTAGTGATAGCACCTAAAGGATTATTGTCGGTATATGTTTCTTGAAAACTAGCATTATAATCATGGGTCCATTTCAGTTTGCCATTAATTTTGAAAGTTTCGTTAAACGGCTGGTCATATTTTGTGCCATTCAAGCTTGGGTCAGAAAGATTTATCCGTTAAGAATGACATCTCCATGAGGATTTCTTATGGCCGCAGTTTCTAATTTTAGCCAGTAGTCAGGATTTCCATTTTTAAGAACAATACCGTTAGAACTGTCGCGTATCGCCACTTTAACATCTATATAGTTGTCAGGCAGGTTTTTATTAAAAGTGTCATTTATTTCAAAAGAAGAGATTCCTGCATCCGGTCCGCCTTCTCTTTTTGTGATGTTCAAGAGCTGCAGCAAATCCGGTCTGGGGCGAAGAACATAGTTATCGGTACGAACCCTGTAACCGTGCATATCCATAGCAGTCTTTCCAAGCTGCACATCAGAGATTCTCTCGAGCAGATCCTGTTTGTCTTCAAGATTAGATCTATCCTTAAGATCCGCAAGATCATTTCTTAAGGCCTTCATCTCCTTCGTATCTGCTTCTATGTCACCCCTGCCTGAAGGAGAAAAAAAGGGAGAATTTTGTCCATTCCTTATTGAAGAAAACTCATAAAGTGTTTTAATGCCTTGAACTTCTCCCGGTTCCATGCCTCTCGGATTTCCGAGCAAGCCATCCCGGTATTCCGCCTTCTCATTTTCTTTGATAAAAAGCTCTTTTACCCGCAAAAGATCATAAAGCGCGACCACCCCTTCCAGCACGCGAAGTTCGCTTGACAATTCTGTGGTGTCGAGGATAAACTCGGTACCCTTTATAGCGGCTACAATCTTCGGGGTTGAGACCTCAAAGGAACCACCCGCCTTAAGCTTTGTGACTTTGGCCTTGAGCCCGCCAAAAAAAAGTTTGAAAGAGGAATTCTGCCTTTCGCCCGCGCACTGTATTTTTTCGAGATCCAGGAGAGAACTTTCCTTGATTCTTATGGTTGTTCCTTCAGAAAAAAGAAGCTCCGCCCTCCCGTTTCTGGTCCTTATCTTATCGCTGGTGTTAAGTTCCTGATTAAGCAGAGCAGGTTTCCAATCTCCGCCGGCAAGCGAGCAGTCAACTTCACCCGAGAGCGCGGAAATCTTGAGAACTGTAGTCTCAGCCGGAAGCAGTCCGGAAAAGACAAAAAGAAATGAAAGTAAAAATAATATTTTTTTCATACTGCCTCCAAATTAGGTCTTTTTGATAATTTTTCTTTGCATTGCACAGTGTTCTTCTTAAAAGAGTATAGCACAATATTTTCGTTTTTCAACTTAAATCAAAGTGAGTTTTATTACAATAAAAATAACAGTTTGCAAGGGGTTGTCCGCCTACGGTCCGTCCTGCCATTAGGCGGACGAGATCTCACCAAAGGTGGACGATATCTTGCCAAGCAAATTTGGCGGAGATGCTTAGCAGCTACAAAAATACTGAAATATTGTTTTAATGCTTTATCTGCGATATCTTTTTGAAAATCTGTGAAATCAGGCAACAACCATCTGTGCCATCTCTTTGCCTATCAATGCCATCAGCTTTTCTGAGAAAGCTTGAATTACAAATAGGTTTAATGTAATATAGGATTAACCTGTGAGCCGATAAACAGAGGAAAATAGATGGAAAATATTGCCATATTAAGAGAATTCGTTGTCATACTTTTCATTTCTCTGCCTGTAGTTTTTCTATTTCAGAAACTTAAAATTCCGTCTATCGTGGGGTTTATTATTGCAGGGGTATTAATAGGGCCCGGCGGCTTTAAACTTATATCTGACGCCGCAAGCGTAAACATTCTGGCCGAAGTCGGAGTAATACTCCTGTTATTTTCAATAGGGCTTGAGTTTTCGCTCTCCCGTCTTCTTTCCCTGGGAAAAATTCTTCTGGTCGGGGGGCTTTTGCAGGTGTTCCTGACGGCGGGTGTTGCCGGTATAGCATTTTATTTTATTACGGGCAATCCCGGACTATCGGTGCTTTCCGGATTTCTTATTTCCCTGAGTAGTACGGCTATTGTTTTGAAAAGCTTTGCCGAGAGGAAAGAAACGGATTCGCCTTTCGGAAACATTTCTCTCGGAATACTTTTATTTCAGGATCTCTTTGTAATCCCTTTGATGGTAGTCCTTCCCTTTTTAAAAGACCCGGCCTCTTTGCAAGCCGGAGTGTTTTTAAAAGCGCTGTTTTTTGCGCTTCTCGGGTTAGTGGCGTTGTATTTCGTCGCAAATTTTGTGCTTTCAAGAATAATGCATTACATCGTACGGTTAAAGAATCGGGAGATATTTACGCTCACCGTAGTTGCGGTATGTTTGGGCACGGCGTACTTTTCTTTCCGTATAGGAGGCCTTTCACTTTCTATCGGAGCTTTTTTAGCCGGCATTATTCTTTCCAAGTCCAATTACAGCCACCAGATTATTTCCGATATTATTCCATTTAAGGATTGCTTTAACAGCGTTTTCTTTGTTTCCATAGGTATGTTGCTGGGAATGAATTTTTTAGCGGCTAATTTGCCTCTGATTCTCGGGGGTGCGCTTGCTCTTACTATATTTAAGACGCTTATCATAATTCCCGTAGTTCTCTATCTGAAATTTCCTTTAAGGATCGCAATTATTACCGGGCTCTGTCTTTCCCAGATAGGGGAATTTTCTTTTGTGCTCGGGAAGTTTGGCCACGAGCTAAATATCATGAATAATATAAGATATGAATATTTCATAGCCGTCTCGGTTGTGAGTATGGTTGCTGCGCCGTTTTTTATTGCTTTAGCTCCGGGTCTGGGGCTCTTTTTTCAGAAATTATTGAAACATCCCGGGAAAATAGAAGAAAAAAATATCAGTACAAATGCTCTCAAGAACCATGTGATTATTATCGGCTTTGGTTTAAACGGAAAGAATCTTTCCCGGGTGCTTCATGAAGTAAGCATAAAACATATAATTGTGGACCTGGATGCGGAGAAAATTCAGGCGGCTAAAGACGATGGCGACACGGTCCTGTATGGTGATTTTACAAGACGGGAGATACTCGAAGAAGCCGGGATTGAAAATGCCAAAGTAGCGGTAATCGCAATTTCTGATCCAATTGCCACAGAACACGGTCTCTGGCTTATTAAAGAATTGAATCCTTCTATATATACCGTTGTAAGGACGCTTTCAAATGAAGATGTGGCGTCCTTGACCAAACTTGGGGCGGATGAAGTAATTCCGGAAGAGTTTGAAACCTCTATAGAAATATTTTCCAGGGTTCTTTCAAGGTATCATGTCCCGAGAAATGTGATAGAACAGGAGGTAAGTCTGGTCAGAAAAGGCACCTACGATATGTTCCGGTCTGTATCTCTTGAGCCGGGAAAACTTATGGATTTAAATGATATTCTAAATCTTACTCTTACGGAAACGATGCTTATTAAAACGGGTTCGAAGGCCATCGGACAAACTTTAGCAGAGTTAAATTTGCGGACTGAGACCGGAACCACCGTGATTGCCGTGGTCCGCGAGGGAAAAGCCTCCACTAATCCCAAGAGTGATTTTTTACTTGCGGAAAATGATGTGCTTGTTGTTCTGGGTAATCATGCCGAATTAGATAAGGCAGTGCAATATGTATCAGAGATGGAGCAATAACAAAACTCGAAGCATTAAACTAGAAATTTTAAACAATCACAAGGCAACATCTGTGTAATCTCTTTGCCCATCTGTGTCATCAGGCTGGAATTTCAGCCTTGATTTTCCTCCCAGTCTGTTAGATAATGTACTCAATGGACATTAAAAGGCAGTTTTATACTTTAATACTGATTATTTTTAGTGTTTTCCTCTTCGGGACTCTGGGTTACGAGCTCATCGAAAAGTGGGGCTTTCTCGACGCTGTTTATATGACGACCATTACTCTGGCCACCATCGGCTACGGAGAAACTCACCCGCTTTCGGATACAGGAAGAGTTTTCACTATTATTCTCATTATAGGCGGCCTCAGCGTTTTCTCCTACGGACTTTTAACGATAACGACGATGATAGCTGAAGGTGAATTGCAAAGATTGTTGCGGAGGGGCAGAATGGATAAAGAAATAGCCAGGTTAAAAGAACATTATATTGTTTGCGGCTCCGGCGAACTCGGCGAGCATATAATAGGGGAACTGCTGCAAACAAAAAGGCCTTTTGTAATAGTGGACAAAGAAATAAATAATATCAGTAAATTCAATAACAGGGAGCTACTATATATTCTAGGAGATGCTGCCGATGATAAGGCCCTCCTTGAAGCCGGGATTAAAACGGCCAAAGGCATCTTCTGCTGCCTGCCTTTTGATAAAGATAATTTATTTGTTGTACTTACAGCAAGAGAACTTAATGAAGAAATAAGAATTGTCACAAAATGTGTGGAGGACCTTTCGGAGCAAAAATTTATCCGAGCGGGGGCAGATAAAACAGTTTCTACCAATAGGATAGGCGGACTCCGGATGGCTTCAGAAATGGTCCGGCCGACTGCAGCTTCTTTTCTTGACGGAATGCTCCGGGACAAGAAGGGTGTCCGGTTTGAAGAAATAGTGATAAAAGAAGCTTCCAAGATAGCGGGAAAGACCATCCTTGCCTCCGGTATTTATGAGGAGACAGGCGCAAGCGTGGTGGCAATCAGAAGCGGAACCTCTGAATTTTTGTACAATCCGCGCGGCTCGACGGTAATTAATAAAAATGATACCCTGGTCGTTTTGGGCACCGTGGAGCAGATTAAAACAATGGCTGACTTAGTTTAATGGTTACCAATAAAAATATCGATGCCGTAGTAAAAATACTCAAAGAGGAAATAAAAAAATATAAAGAACCTATAGTCGGTGTACTGGCAAAAGCCACCCGGGATCCTTTTAAAATCCTGGTTTCCACCATGATATCGCTTCGCACTAAAGATGATGTTACTACCCGGGCTTCAGAGAGGCTTTTTAGTTTTGCCGGGACCCCGGGAGAAATGCTTAAATTAACCGACAGGATGATAGAAAAGGCTATTTACCCGGCAGGCTTTTACAGAGTGAAAGCAAAAAGTATCAGAGCAACTTCAAAAATGCTTCTGGAAAAATTTAACGGAAAAGTTCCAGATACGCTTGACGAGCTTTTAACTCTCCGGGGCGTTGGGCGAAAAACTGCCAATTTGGTTCTAACGCTCGGGTTTAACAAGTATGGCATCTGTGTGGATGTACATGTGCATAGAATAACCAACCGCTGGGGTTATTTAAAGACAAAAACCCCTGAAGAGACAGAGTTTAGACTCCGGGGCATTCTTCCAAGAAAACATTGGAAAATTATCAATGATCTCCTGGTAACCTACGGGCAAAATCTCTGCCACCCGGTATCTCCGAGATGCAGTATTTGTAAATTGAGCGGTTATTGTGCTAAAATAGGAGTCAACAAAAGCAGATAAGTCTATAAAAGTCTGCAAATGTTCGTAAAGGTCTGTAAAGGTCTGTAAAGGTTATACTATAGTGAAGCTTAGAGATCCCGGGTTATATCTGTGGAATCTCTTTTATTAATCTGTGAAATCGTATTTCCTATAGGAGGGAAAGAAAATGTTAAAGAAAGTTGTAGTGTTCTCGATGGTCTGCTGTATGGTTTTTCTTGGAGTTGCTTGTTCCAAGAAGCTTTCTAAGGACGAAATGATTGAACGCGGAAAATATCTTATCAATGCCTGCGGCGTGCTTGCTCACCACACCCCGATAGGAAAAGACGGAAAGCCGGATCTAAATAAATTTATGGCAGGAAGTGAGACCGGGTATAAAGGGGTCTGGGGCGTATCCTATGCGAAAAATCTTACACCGGATAATGATACCGGTATAGGTATGATGACCGATGAAGATGTAATTAATATGATTAAAGAAGAAGGCATTAACGGTAAAGCTCCTCTTTACTATGATTACTATAGAAGTCTTACAGAAGAGGATTTGAAAAGCATTGTCGCTTATCTCCGGACCCTCACTCCGATAGCCAGTAAAATTCCGGCGGATATTAAGCCGGGAGATGTCCCGAAAGTTGTTGAGAAGAAAGTTGAGCCTAAGAAACCGGTAACCCCGGCGAAGAAAGCAACAACAAAGAAAAAGAAATAAACTACCACAGGCTAAAGCCCCGTCCGTTTTAACACGGGCGGGGTTTTATTTTCTCAACAGCCATAATATAAATTTAGGGCATTGCTGGCGCTGTTAAAAGCTGAAAAAGGAAAAATAGTTGAAGAAAATTGAAAAACTTCACAGTATATTAAAAAAAATGGAAAGAGTTCTGGTTGCTTACTCCGGCGGGGTGGACAGCACTTTTCTCTTAAAAACCGCAATAAATGTCCTCGGGAAAGATAATGTACTGGCGGTAATTGCTTCTTCAGAAACTTATCCTTCAACTGAAATCGCTTTGGCGGTTAAACTTGCAAAAAAATTAGGCACGAATCTTCTTTTGATAAAAACCGAGGAACTTTCCGATCCCCGTTTTGCTGGTAACCCCCTGGAAAGGTGTTTCTATTGCAAGTCGGAGTTATTTTCAAAATTGAAAGGGATAGCAAAAGAAAAAGGTTTTAGTTATGTGGTTGACGGAGCGAATTATGATGACCGTCTGGATTTCCGCCCGGGGTCCCGGGCCGGTAGGAAACTCGGAATTAGGAGTCCTTTAAAAGAAGCCTGCATTACAAAGTCCGAAATAAGAGAAAACGCAAAAAAAATCAACTTGCCCAACTGGAATAAGCCTTCCATGGCCTGCCTGGCCTCAAGAATACCTTACGGTGTGAAGATTGATAATGTTATCTTGAATAAAATAGGTGCTGCCGAAGCTTTTCTTAGAAAAAAATATTTCAAGCAGGTGCGGGTCAGGCATCACGCGAACATCGCAAGAATAGAAGTGCCGCTTGCAAATTTGAAAATACTTCTTAACCCTAGAATCTCAAAAAATATTGCAGAAAAACTTAAAAAAATCGGTTATACTTATATTACTTTTGACCTTGAAGGCTTTAGAAGCGGCAGTATGAACCTGACTCACTTGAAAAAGATAAAGAATGGATGAACTTTCTAAGAATACTAAAATAACCCTGCGCTACAACGCATTGGTTTTAATCCTCGGTCTTTTTATAGGTATTTTTGGCGGGATGTTCGGTCTTGGCGGCGGAATAATAATGATCCCGCTGTTGTTGTTCGTATTTAAAAAAAATCTGCATACAGCAACGGCTACTTCACTTGCGGTAATCGGCCCGATGGCTCTGGCCGGTTCTATAAACAATATTTTTACCGGAAATATTAATTATACGGCTTTTGTCCTTATGTCGGCGGGGTCTATAGGCGGTGCCTATCTGGGGGCAGCGTGGCAAAAAAAAGTACCGCAGGAGGCCTTGCGGAAAATTCTCGGTGTTGCAGTTCTCCTTACTTCCCTGGCTATGATTTTTAAATTATGGAAAACCACCGCAGGGACTCTGCCGGAGATTGCTTTGACGGGGCATTTTATTCTTGTAGGCCTGGGTGTTATTGTCGGAATTTTCTCCGGAATGCTCGGTCTGGGCGGCGGAGTATTAATGCTGCCGATGCTTATATTAGGCTTTGGTTTTTCGGCGCACATGGCAACGGCGACTTCACTGGCAATAATGGTCCCAACCTCAGTTTCCGGCTCTCTAAAATCTTTTAAGACGGGCGCTTTGGACATGCGGTTATTTGTTTTGCTGGCCGGCGGCGCGGTTTTCGGGTCAGGCATAGGAATATATTTTGCGGGGCAGATAAAAAATGATCAACTGAGAACCCTTACGGGAATAGTGGTATTTTTAATAGCATTATTAATAATTTTTAAAAAGAAAAAATAGTATAGTTAATTCCTGTTACTCTTAAAAGCCGGTCTAAGGGGGAAAATATGGGAAACACAGATAAGTCGTGCGGCAGGCTGTCGGAGCAACCTCCGGTAGTTGAGTTATTTATTCACCATCCTAACTTTATGCAATTTACGGAGGAAGAGCTTAATATCTTTTCCGGCTACTGTGTTGACAAGAAACTGGCCGAAGGAGAGATTCTTTTTTCCGAAGGCGAGTGCGGGCATGCAATGTTTGTTGTAAAAAAAGGCGGAGTCAATATCCTTAAAATGGGATATTTGGGCGAGACAGTTATTGCCACCGTAAATCCCGGGGAGTTTGTCGGCGAAATGGCTGTGGTTGACGGCAGTCCCAGGTCGGCAACCGTAAAGGCGCTGCTACACACCGAACTTCTGGAACTTTCCCTCACGAAGTTTAGTAATCTTAAAAAAGAGCATCCTAAGATAGCAATAAAATTGATGGACCTTTTACTCAGGCTGCTTAGCCTCAGGTTAAGAAATACGACTTTAAAAATGCTGAAAAAGTAAAGGCGGTGACTATATGAAAATAAATGATTTTCTGAAAGAGATGGTCAAGAAAAATGCCTCCGATCTGCACTTAAAAGCAGGCCACCCTCCGACTTTTAGAATTGACGGCGTCTATGTGGATTCGTCGTATCCGGTCTTAACTTTACAGGAGGTCAGGGATCTTATCAATCAGATGACCGATGATGCGCTAAAGCAGAAATTTGACGAGGAAAGGGAGCTTGATTTTGCCTATGCCGTTCCTGAACTGGCCCGGTTCCGGGTCAATGTTTATCTACAGACAGGAAACCTGGCGAGTGTAATCAGAGTAATACCTTTAAAAATAATGACAATTGATGAGCTGGGGCTTCCGCAGGTTTTAAAAAAATTAGCGGACAGGCCGCGCGGTCTGGTGCTCGTTACCGGCCCTACCGGCTCCGGAAAATCAACTACAATTGCCGCAATGATAGACCATATTAATCAGACAAGAAGATGTCATATCATTACTATTGAGGACCCTGTGGAATTCATTCACACTGATAAAAAAGCGATAGTGGATCAGCGTGAGGTCGGAAGGGACACTCTGTCTTTCAATAATGCGCTTAAAAGAGTGCTGAGACAGGATCCCAATGTAATAGTAATAGGTGAAATTCGCGATCTGGAAACTATTGCTACTGCGATTACAGCCGCGGAAACAGGCCATCTGGTTTTTGCAACTCTTCACACCGGTTCCGTTTCCCAGACCATAGACAGAATTGTGGATGTTTTTCCGCCGGCACAGCAGCAGCAGATAAGAAGCCAGCTCTCTTTGACCCTGGAAGGAATTGTCTGCCAGGTGCTTTTGCCGAAAGCTGATAACAAAGGCCGGGCTGTCGCGCTGGAAATACTTGTGGCCAACCACGCCATAAGAAATATGATACGGGAAAATCAGCTTGCGCAGATACCTTCTACCATGCTTACCGGAAAATCAGAGGGAATGCAAACGCTTGATGTTGCGCTGAAAGACCTGGTTAACGCAGAGACCGTAACTTTTGAAGCGGCGCTTACGAAGGCGCATAATCCCGAGGGTTTCAGAAAACTCATGCTCCAGGATTTGGAAAAGAAAAAGTAGATAAATACAGGTCCGTAAAGGTCTACAAAGGTCTGTAAAAGTCCGTAAAGGTCTGTAAAGGTTTGTAAAGGGGAAAGTCTACAAGGGGAGACAGGGGAGAATGAAAGCAAAGAGATTTGAGGATTTGAATATTTACAAGCAAGCTCGGGAGTTGACACACGATATTTATGGGATTACAAAATCATCGGGTTTTCAAAATGATTTTTACCTTATCAATCAAATTAGAAAGTCCGCTGTGTCAATCATGTCTAATATTGCGGAAGGATTTGAGAGAAAAGGAGATAAAGAGTTTGCTCAGTTCCTTTTTATAGCAAAAGGTTCCTGCGGGGAGCTTAGAGCACAAATGGATATTGCTCTTGATCAGAGTTATGTTAACGAAACTTTGTATAAAAACACGCGCTCTAAATGTGAAAAGACAAGCAGTATGATAAGCAATTTAATTAAATACCTTAGAGAGCACAAGGAATAGAAAGGTCTTTTATAGACATTATGGACCTTTACGGACTTTTACAGACAAATTTTTAAAGGCGGTGAAATAATGTCAATTAAAAAGAGCAGCTCCATCAAAACCATCGGAGTTTTGACTACCGGCGGTGACGCTTCGGGGATGAATGCGGCTATTCGCGCCGTTGTGCGTACGGCAATTTTTCATGGTCTTAAGGTTTACGGGATAAACAGGGGCTACCGCGGCCTGATAGACGGTGAAATAGCGGAAATGGGAGCTACCTCTGTAAGCGGAATTATTAACAGGGGCGGTACTATTTTAAAAACTATTCGTTGCCCCGAATTCAGGGATAAAAAGAACCAGAAGAAAGCGGTAGAGAACCTTTTGTGCTACGGCATTGACGCCCTTGTGATTATCGGCGGTAACGGGTCGCTTGCCGGCGGCGGCGCCCTCTACTATAACTGGAAAGTCCCCGTTGTCAATATACCCGCGTCTATCGATAATGATCTGGCCTATACTGACTATACGGTGGGTTTTGATACAGCCGTTAATACCGCGCTTTCTGCGATAGATAAAATAAGAGACACGGCGACCTCTCATGACAGGGTTTTTGTGGTTGAGGTGATGGGCCGAGATAACGGGCTTATTGCCCTTGAAGTCGCGCTGGGTTCCGGGGCAGAAGCGGTACTTATTCCGGAAATTAAGCCGGATATTGGAAAAATCTGCGCGCTTCTTGATAAGGGTCATAAAAGAGGAAAGCACAGCAGTATTATAATCGTAGCCGAGGGAGCAATGTCCGGACAGGATGTAGCAAAAGAGATAAGAAAAAGGACTAAAGGCCTGGAAGTGAGAGTAAGCGTCCTTGGCTATATGCAAAGAGGCGGCTCGCCTACGGCTTTTTCCAGGGCGCTCGCGGCCAGGCTCGGAGAGGCAGCTGTTGAGCTTTTACTTAAAGCTAAATACGGAAAGATGGTCGGAGTTGTCGGCAACAAGGTCATAGCCACCGATATAAAAAAAGTATTAAAAACCAAAAAAACCATAGATATCTCCGATTACCAGCTCGTTGGTGTTCTGTCCTCCTAGCACTGCTCTTTCCGGGAGTTTTATGTCAGATAAGAAAATAATATTCAATATAATCGGCCTTCATTGCGCCTCTTGCGTGGAAAGAGTGCAAAAAAAGCTCCGCGGGCTTAAAGGTATTAAGAATGCGGAGGTTAATCTCGCCCTTAACAACGCCTCGATAGTTTATGAACCCGAAATAATCTCCTTACCTAAAATAAAAAAAGCCGTTGAAGATACGGGTTTTGGTATCAGTACTTCAGCCGAGGCCATGGAAAAGATGGAAAAGGAAGAGTACCGGCGGCTCAAGAATAAGTTTCTGCTTGCCGCCATACTTTCCGGTTTGATTTTTTTACTCTCCATGTTTGTTCTGCCGTTGATCAAAGAACCGGGGCTAATAAATTATATGCTGTTTTTTCTCACTCTGCCGGTACTCTTCTGGTCCGGAAACCGGTTTTTTAAGGGTGCTTTTTCTGCATTTAAACCGCCTGCCGGGTATGCCGATATGAATACTCTTGTGGCCGTAGGCACTTTGAGTGCTTTTCTTTACAGCAGTATAGCCACATTTTTCCCGGAGTATTTTTTTAAAGCGGGTATCGCACCCGCGGTCTATTATGATACTTCTGCCGTAATAATTACCCTGGTTCTTATGGGGAAGCTTCTGGAAGCAAGATCAAGAAAACTGGCTTTGGAAAGTTTAAAGAGCCTGCTTAATTTACAGCCAAAAACCGCCTTATTATTAAAAGGCAAAAAAGAACTGAATATAAATATTGAATATGTTAAGACCGGAGATATTTTACTGGTTAAGCCCGGGGAGCGGGTGCCTGTGGACGGCCTTGTGCTCTTTGGAGAATCTTCGGTAGATGAGTCAATGCTCAGCGGGGAAAGTTTTCCGGTTGATAAAAAAAAGGGCGACAAGGTCATAGGCGGAACCATAAATAAGAACGGCTTCATTAAAATAAAAGCAACGAAAGTCGGAAAAGACACTGTGCTCTTTCAGATTGTAAGCCTGGTTGAAAATGCGGCCGGCTCAAAAGCGGCTATTCAAAACCTTGTAGACAGAGTGGCAAATGTTTTTGTTCCTGCAGTAATGGGTGTGGCGCTTCTTACTTTCGTAATATGGTTTTTGGCAGGAAAGACGGCTATGGCCGGGGTCGGATTTATGTCTGTGCTTCTGGTGGCCTGTCCCTGTGCTTTAGGCCTCGCAACACCTATAGGAATAATTGTCGGAGTCGGCACGGCGGCAAAAAAAGGCATACTCATAAAAAATGCTGACAGCCTGGAGCGTTGTGAAAAAATAAATGTCGTCGTTTTTGATAAAACCGCGACTTTAACGGAAGGCGCGCTTACGGTCACAGATATAATTCCTTTTAAGGGGCTTCCCTCCGGGCATTTGCTGGCTATTATCGCTTCGCTGGAAAAAAAGAGCGAGCATCCTATAGCAAAAAGCATAACAGGCAAAGCCGCAAAGCAGGGCCTGGCACTTTTTGAAACAAAAGAGTTCAAAGCCCTGTCGGGTTTCGGGATAAAAGCGAAAATTGCGGGAAAGGAATATATTGCCGGGAAACCGGATTTTGCGAAAGCTAGAAATAATTACCTGAAAATTATAAAAGTTGCCGCCGTATTGGAAAAAGAAGGCAAAGTTGTTGTTTGTCTCGCCGATAAAAAAAATATTTTAGGAGTTGTTGCACTATCTGACACGGTCAGAGAAAATGCTAAGGCCGTTATTGAGGAGTTAAGAAAAATAAAAATCCGGCCGGTTCTGGCCACAGGGGACAATGAAACAGTCGCTAAACAGGTTGCAGAAACTCTCGGCATTAAAGATGTAAAAGCAAGAGTTCTTCCTGCAGATAAAGCAGGAATTATCAGGGGTTTACAAAGGAAGGGGAATAAAGTGGCCATGGTGGGAGATGGGATAAACGATGCCCCGGCTCTAACCCAGGCGGATATCGGTGTTTCTTTAAGCACCGGGACCGACATAGCTATGGAAGCTTCGGATGCCGTACTGGTTAAGGGCGACCTTTCAAAGTTTTTAGAACTTATAAAACTCTCAAAACGCACCATGCGTATAATCCGGCAAAATCTCTTCTGGGCTTTTATCTATAACATCATCGGAATTCCCGTTGCGGCCGGCCTGCTCTATCCTTTTAGCGGATATATTTTAAATCCCATGCTTGCTTCCCTGCTCATGGCCATGAGTTCGGTCTCGGTCGTGACAAATTCTCTCAGAATTAGAAGAGTTAAATAAATAGCCGTTCTTTTTAACAGAATAACTATTTTAAATATTCCAGAGCTTCCTTTTTTGTATTTACTTTTCCTGTGGCCCGGGCTTCCTTTACTTTTTCCAGAAGTTTTCCTATTACAGGAGAGGGCGGGAGCTTCAGGTGTTTCATAATGTCGTGGCCGTTTAATAAAGGAAGAACTTGTTTGACTGTGGAGAGTTCATAATACCCGGTAAAGAGGCGTTCAATTATTTTTTTATGATGGAGAAGAGTTTTTTTGTCAACTTTGACACCCCGGGCGGAAAGGCGGTCGGCCCAGGAGAGCAGGAGTAATTCAACTGCCGTATCCCCGGCATCCCTGAAAAACTTATAAACCGCGCGCTTGGAAATCTTCTTTAAGCCCGAAAGGTACCCGGTCCGCAGGTGGCACTTTATAACCGTCACGCCCAGGTTTATCTCTTCATTGGAGAGTTTAAATTGTTTTCCGATTTTTTTAAAATTCTCGGCCCCCAGAAGTTCGTGATTATAAAAATGCGTTCCTTTCTTGTCTTTTGATTTGGTCTTGGGCTTTCCGCTGTCGTGTAAAAGCGCAACAAGTTTTAAGAAAGTACCCCGGTCAAATTGTCCGAGTTTCTGGTTCATTCTTGACCGTATAAGAGCTTTAGCCTCTTCCGGTAAATTTAAGTCAAAATTTTCCTGTATTTCTTCGAGTCTTTTCAGCGTTTCCAGGGAATGAGCGAAGACATCCAGATGATGAAAACCCGGCTGAGAGACGCCTTTCATATTTTTTATTGCGGGAAATATTTTTTCCAGCAAATCCAGTTTATCCAGGAGACGGATATAGCCCGCTGCTTTTTTTGTTTCAAATATTTTAAAGAGTTCATCCCGGACTCTTTCTTTTGCCGGCTTTGTTATCAAGTCGGACATAGCTTTAATATTTTTCAGGGTTTCCGGAGTAATTTTAAAATCTAGCACTGCCGCAAAGCGGACGGCTCTAAGAAGCCGGAGCGGGTCAGCTTTAAAAGTATTTACCCCGGCCGTACCCCTGATTAGAGAGGCGCTTAAATCTTTGATTCCGCCGGAGGTATCTATTATTGTCTCACTGTTTATTTCCCGGGCCAGGGCGTTTACCGTAAAATCCCTTTTTCGCAGGTCGTCTTGTATTCTTTTGCCCCTGCCCCTGGAAAAATCACAAATAATACCGTCTTTGCCGGTAACCCGGAATATGTGGAAGGCCTCGGAAAGCTCTATTAAATTACCCTTAATGGCGCTGGCAAAGGTTTTTGCCGTTTTCTTTGTGTCCCCGTAAACTACGAAGTCAAGATCCCTGATTTTTCCGCGGCCCAGAAGAGAATCACGAAGATAGCCGCCCGTCAGGTAAATCTTTATCTTTTTGCGTTTTGCCGTTTTTCTGACCATATCTATTAGTTCAGCTGCTTTCATTGAGGAGTCCTTTTAGTTTTTCTTTTATGTTTTTGGAAACACCGGTTAAATTTTCTATTTCGCTTTCTGACAGTTTATTAATATCTTTTATTTTTGAGAGTATAGCCCGCTTGGTCTTTTCCCCTACACCTTTGATACTGTCCAGCCTCGACCCGACGGTTAGCCGGTCTCTAAGCGTTTTGTGATAGTTGACCGCGAAACGGTGAGCTTCATCCCGTACATACTGCAAAAGATGCAGAGCCGAAGAATCTTTCTCAAGTTTAAGCGGTAGAGCAAGCCCCGGGACGAAGATTACTTCTTCTTTCTTCGCCAGAGAAATAAGAGGTAGCCGGATATTGAGCCGGTCCAGGGCTTCTTGCGCCGCATTTAACTGGCCTTTTCCTCCGTCTATAAGCACCAGGTCCGGGAGCGTATTTTCTGCAAGTGCTCTTTTGTATTTTCTTTCGACTACTTCTTTTATCATCCCGGTGTCGTCCGGACCGGTCAGGGTTCTAATTTTAAATTTCCTATAACCGGCTTTATCCGGCTCGCCGTTGAAAAAGCGCACGGCAGAGCCGACGGAATTTGTGCCTGAAATATTAGAGATATCCACTCCTTCGATAACTATAGGCATTTTTGAAAGTTTCAAAAGCTCCTTAAGCTGACTTAAGGCTTTATCTATCTGGAGCGACCTGGAATCTTCACGGGCCCCGGAAGACATCTGTATATTTTTTTCGTTTTGCAGGGCTATTAACAGGACTAGCTCTTTTTGATCCCGAAGAAGCGCCGCATCCTCGTACTCGAGTTTTTCTACGGCCTTCTTCATCTTTTCGTCAAGCAGTGCAAGGAGCTCTTTTTGTTTGCCTCCCAGAAATTTTATAACTTCATTTACCTGTTGCGCATATTCTTCCCGGGTTACTTTTTCCAGACAGGGAGCGGTACAAAAATTTATCTGTTCTTTGAGGCAGGCACGGTTCTGTTTTTTGTTATCCACCGGCGGTAAGGGCAGCCTGCAATCTCTAAGTTTATAGGTTTTCTGTACGACCTTTATTATATTTCTCACCGAACCGAAAACATAGGGGCCAAAATACCTGCCCCCGTCGGGTAAAACCCTGCGGGTCAAAACAATTCTCGGAAAAGCTTCGTCAGTGGAAATCTTTATATAGGGATAGGCCTTATCATCTTTGAATAAAACATTATATTTTGGTTTGTATTTCTTTATAAGTTTGCTTTCCAGAATAAGTGCTTCCATCTCGTTTTGAGTGGTAATTATTTCAAGATCGGCAATTTTTGGAACTAGAGCCGAAACTTTCCTGTCATAACGGCTCTTTTCTAAAAAGTAGGATCTTACACGGTCTTTTAAATTGGCTGATTTCCCGACATAAATAATTTTCCCGCTTTGATCCTTCATCAGGTAAACACCGCTTTTTGCCGGTATGTTCTTAATTTTATCAAGTAGACTCATTAGTGGACATTTTACCTGTATATACTCTAAAAAGCAATATTTCAGTTGGAAATGAGACGAAACCTTCTGAGCCAATGGCCATATTATACTATTGTGATTGAAATAGAGAAGCAGAAAAAGCGGGTTTTCTTGACTTATAAGGGTTTTTCTTGTAAAATAGAAGTCTGTGAGTTATGAAGAATTTGCTGCCTAAAAAAGGAACCTTTTGCAAAAATGCCTTATTCTAAAGTTATACTTAAAGATAATGAGCGGAGTTCCTATGCCTCGAGGTGTAAATAATGAGTTATGAGCAGTATTTTGGACTAAAAGAGCAGCCTTTTGCTATCACTCCAGACCCGCGCTATTTTTTTGAAAGCGACCAGCACATGGGCGCACTTATTCGTATTCAGCATGCCATTTCTTCTGCCAAAGGGCTTTCGGTTGTTATCGGTGATATAGGGTTGGGTAAAACCTTTCTTTCCCGGAAAATCCTTGATGAACTCCAGTCAGAGGAAGGCAAGTACGAGGTGGCTCTTCTAATAATTATCCATCATGAGATTACCGCCGCCTGGCTGCTAAAAAAAATAGGCATTCAACTGGGAGTGGAAAATCCTGCCGACGACAAATCTATGCTCATCTCTCAGATTTGCAGACAACTCATCCATATTGACGAAGCCGGAAAAAAAGCGGTAATACTTATAGATGAAGCGCACATGCTTCAGACAAGAGATATTTACGAGGAATTAAGAGGCTTATTGAATGTGGAAAGCAGCAGCCATAAACTTCTGAACATAGTTCTTTTTGGCCCTCCTGAACTTGAACAGTTTATGCAGATGGATCCGCCGTTGGTTTCAAGAATAGGTCTTAAAGTGACCCTAAGACCGCTTGACCAAAACTCTACACACGGCTATATAAATTACCGCGTAAAGGTTGCGGGAGGCCAGCGGGAAATATTTACCACAGAGGCTTGCAGTATGGTCTTTGAATACACAAGGGGAATTCCAAGGCTGATTAACGCGGTCTGTGACAATGCTTTACTTGAGGCTTTCATTCAGAAAAAGGAAAGAATAGAAGCGGATGTTGTTGAACAGGTTTCCAAGGAACTGGGTTTAACAAAAGTATAAAAATACTGGAAAGTATTGGGGGTATTTAAAAGATGATAAGCCGTTATACTCTGCCTGAAATGGGCGCTATATGGACCGATGATGCCAGATACAGAAAATGGCTGGCGGTTGAGATCGCTGTTTGCTCGGTTCTTGCCGACCGCGGTGAAATTCCCAAAAAAGCCTATTTGAATATTAAAAAGAAAGCAGATATTAATGTCAAGCGGATCGAAGCCATAGAAGAAAAAACCCGGCACGATGTTATTGCTTTTAAGCAGTGCGTTGACGGCTATCTCGGTAAAGATGCAATATATTTTCACCGCGGACTCACTTCTTCGGATGTTGTGGATACAGGCCTGGCCCTTCAATTAAAAGGTGCCGCGGATATTATTATTAAAGATATCAAAATCACTATTGCCATCCTCAAAAAGAAAACAAAACAATACAAAAACCTGCCTGTTATGGGCCGTACTCACGGGGTTCATGCCGAGCCGACAACTTTTGGCCTGAAGCTCGCTATCTGGTGGAAAGAGATGGAGAGAAATCTTTTAAGAATGGAACGCGCAAGAGAGATTATAAGCTACGGTAAAATCTCCGGTGCGGTCGGGACATTTTCCAATATTGATCCGGCGGTGGAAGTCGCGGCCTGCAAAAAACTTGGAATCAAGAATGCCGCTGTTTCCAACCAGGTGGTGCAGCGGGACAGGCATGCGGAATACCTTTCAACCATAGCTATTATTGCTTCTTCTTTGGATAAGTTTGCGACAGAAATCAGGCATCTCCAGCGCACGGAAGTCCGGGAAGCTGAAGAGCCTTTTGCCAAGGGCCAGAAGGGTTCCTCGGCCATGCCGCACAAAAAGAATCCCATTACCTGCGAAAGAATCTCGGGGCTGGCCCGGCTGCTTAGAGGTAATGCCCTTACAGGTTATGAAAACATCGCGCTCTGGCACGAAAGAGATATCTCTCATTCTTCGGTTGAGCGGATTACTCTGCCGGACAGCACCATTACTCTCGATTACATGCTTCATAAATTCAACTGGCTTATGGAAAATCTGAATGTTTATCCCGAAAATATGCAGGAAAACCTTGATAAGATGCAGGGGCTTATGTATTCCCAGAAGGTCCGTATTGCGCTAACCAATAAAGGTATGGGTTATGATGAGGCTTACCAACTGGTACAGGACAACGCCATGAAGGTCTGGAAAAAAGAAGGGAGCTTCAAGCAGTTGCTCTTAAATGATACCGGGGTAAGAAAATTGTTAAATCCGGAAGAGATAGAAGCCTGTTTTGACATGGCCGATTATTTGAGAAATGTAAACAAGATCTTTAAACGCCTGGGTATTTGAATATTTTTCCGGAGCAAAAATGGAAAAAATAACCGGGATTTTCACCGCCTACCCTGATGTTATGGCTGTTTTTCACAAGAAAAACGCCGCAGATTACTCCGCCACCGATCCGGAAAACATTTTTTATATCCTTTATAAAAAGCATCCCTCCTGCAAACAACTTGAAGAATGCGCGGAATTACTGCAAAAGAATACCGGCGGCAACTCAAAGGTGCAGGCTTTAAACGATATGGACCTTCCGGAAAAAGATAAAATATTTCTCAACTGCCATATTATTTACAACGCTAGCCAGGAGCAGACCCAGGAATATATTAAGAGAATCGTCAAAGCTCATGCGGCCTACAAGGAAGCGGCCTCGGCCAGTCAGGAAATCTATAAGGACGGTTTTAAAGATAAGAGCGAACTGGAATTTTACTATTCTTTGCTGGCAGTGCCGTTTGCGCTTACGCTTGTGATTTTTCTGGCGGTATTTTTTACAAACCAGGAAAAATACTGGCAGTTCTTTTTCGGTATGTTTACGGTTATATTCTTTGCTCTCTATGCTCTGACCCGGTCCACGCGGTTTTTAGATAAGTATTTAGTGGTATTTCATGCCGGCGCCGGGGAAGAAATACCGAAAAGCGGCAATTTAAGTATTAAACGCCTGATAGAACACGGTAATCCGGAAAAAGTAATAAAAGAATACCGCAAAAAAATCAACAGGCAGCCGAAAAGCTTTAAACTTAATTATGAACTGGCTCTTTTATTGGAGGAAACTGGGGATTTCCGGGGTGCCGTTCTCGAATATCAGAAATGTTATATAAAAGCAGACCGGGAAGAACTGCTTCCGGATATTTTGTATCGCATAGGAGAACTCTATCTTGAAAAAATGAAAGACAAGGAGAGTGCTCTGAAAAATTATAAAAGAGTAGTTGCGGAGTACCCGGAAAGTAAAATGTCAGTGCAAGCCGCCGCAAGCATTGCTGAACTTGAAAATAATTCCTGAAAAATAGCCGGAAATAGTTTTTTCATAAAATTTACGGGCGTTCACGCCGGAATAGAAGACTTGAAAAGGAGAAAATATGCAATATAGGCAGTATGGTAAAACAGGAAAAAAAATATCTGTTATCGGTTTCGGAGGAATGCGCTTTGTTGCTGAAAACGGAAAATATGATTATGATAAATGTGCCGGGGTGGTCCAAAAAGCCAATGCGTGCGGGGTGAATTATTTTGATACAGCTCCGGGCTATTGCGCAGATAACAGTGAGCAGATATTCGGGCGGGCTTTCCAAAAGATGCCGGGGCAGTTTTATGTTTCTACAAAAAGCGGCGCGCTGGAAGGGGCTGTCGTCAGGGAACAACTCGAAAGATCCTTGAAACGCTTTAATCTGAAAAAAATAAACTTTTTCAATATCTGGAGCATTAAGACCCTGGCGGATTATAAAGAAAGAATGAAGAAAGGCGGGTCTTATGAGGCTGCCGTGCAGGCTAAAAAGGAAGGGCTGATTGAGCATATTGTGTTTTCCACGCATTGCACCGGCGAAGAGATAGAACTTATTGTTAAAGATGATGTTTTTGAGGGGGTTACCCTGGGGTACAATATTCTTAATTTCCCTTTCAGGCAAAAAGGTATAAAGGCAGCGTATGACCACGGCCTGGGCGTGGTGGTGATGAATCCTTTGAGCGGCGGCTTGATACCAAAAAGAGCGGAACTCTTTGAATACCTGAAAAACACCGATGATGCAACACCGGCGGACGCGGCTCTTAGATTTTTAGTTTCTCAAAAAGAAATAACCACCAATATCTGCGGGATGGGAACCGTGGCGGAGGTTCTTGAAAATGTAAAAGCCGGGGAAAAGATAAAGGACTTCCCTGAAAGCAAAAAACTGGAGATACAGGGAAAATTAAGTATCGGGATGGATAAGCTCTGCACCGGCTGCCGGTATTGCGAGTTCTGTCCTCAGGAGATAGAGGTTTCAAAACACATGCTGGCGTATAATCAGACCATACTTGAAAGTAAGGAAAATTATTTCGGACAGATGAAATGGCACTGGGATGTGGCGCCAGAGCAGGCGGACCTTTGTACCGAATGCGGGGTCTGCGAAGAAAAATGCACCCAGCATATCAATATAATTGAAAGGCTTAAGGAGATTTCTTCCTGGGTGAAAGAAAGAAAAGAAGCCGAAAAAGGGAAAACTGTCTGATGAAGATCAAGAGATACAAGAAGGAGTTTGAGTATTCTTATGCCGCGGGTATATTTCCCACGGTGGAACTTTTGCTCAACCGTCCGGAAAGCGTTCTAGAAATAATACTTAACTCAAAAGCGAACAATAATGAAGGTGTTTTAAAGATAAAGGACATCTGCGGCAAGAAAGGAATTCCGCTTTGCGTGAATGATGCCGGTATAGACCTTATCTCATCAAAGGAAAACTGCTACGCTGCGGGTGTCTTTAAAAAATACGAAGGCAGCCCGGCAAAGAAGAAAGACCATCTTGTTCTTGTGAATCCGGAAAATGCCGGCAACCTCGGGACCATTTTGCGGACGATGGCCGGTTTTAATATCACGGAACTTGCCCTTATCCGGCCGGCCGTGGATATTTTTGATCCTTCCGTTGTAAGGGCTTCCATGGGAAGCCTATTTAAAATTAATTTTAAGTACTACGAAAATTTTGACGGCTACGCGGAAGATTTTAAAGACAGGGTATTTTACCCTTTTCTTACCAACGGGAAAAACAGGCTGGATGAACTGGCAGTAAAAAGCCCGGCCTCCTATATCTTCGGCGGCGAGAGTTCCGGCCTGCCTGAAGAGTTCCTTCATACCGGAAAAAGTGTTGTCATTCCCCAGAGCAAAGAGATAGACTCTTTGAACCTTTCAATAGCCGTAGGTATTGCCCTTTACTCAATCTTTGGCGAAAATAAATAGTTTCAAAACAAAGGATTTTGACTTTGAAAAATATTGAACTCTTAGTTAAACCTGTGTCATTTGATTGTAACTTGGCCTGTTCTTATTGTTTTTATAAATCTACGGAATCAATTTATGGGGCGGGCAAGCATCTCATGGAAGATAAAATCCTTGAAACCCTTGTTTTAAAGGCCATGCAGTATTCAAACGGGGGTTTGGCGGTATTTTCCTGGCAGGGCGGGGAGCCTCTGCTTGCCGGAGTTACTTTTTACCGCAGAGTTATTGAGCTTCAGCAAAAACACGGAAAAAAAGGCCAGAGGGTCGGCAACAGTGTCCAGACAAACGGAACATTATTGAATGAAGAATTCATAAAACTTTTCAAGGAATATAATTTTCTGCTGGGTATCAGTCTGGATGGGGACAGGCCCATGCATGAGTTTCACAGGGGGAAGAGTTTTGAAGGAGCCATGAAAGGAATTGCGTTATTAAGAGAATTAGAACTGGATTTTAATATACTGACCGTAATAAATAGTTTTAATGCTGCCCGGCCTGCAGACCTTTATAATTTCTATGTCAAAGAGGGTTTTGACTTTGTTCAACTTATCCCGTGTGTGGAAAAGGACAGCATGGGAAAGCTATCAGAATTTTCGGTAGACTCAAAAACCTACTGTAAATTTTTATGCGAATTCTTTGATCTGTGGTGGAACGGAGGCAAGCCGGCGGTCTCGGTAAGATTTTTTGATAATATCCTGGAAATACTTTCGGGCTATGATGCCACCTATTGCGGTTTTAAGAGCACCTGCGGCGACTATCTTGCACTGGAATATAACGGGGATATCTATCCTTGCGACTTTTTTGTGAAGAAAGAGAGGAAACTCGGGAGCATAAAAGATGCCTCCTTTGAGGATTCTTTCCGTCTTGCTAAAGAAAATTTCGGGGTTAAAAAAGCAGATGTAAATGAAAAATGCGCGCTTTGCAAATGGAAATATATATGTAACGGGGGCTGTCTAAAATACAGATTGATAAAAGACGATAATTTCAGTTCTTTGGACTATCTGTGTGAAGCCTATAAAGAGTTTTTCGGTTACAGTATTGTGAGATTGAAAACATTGGCAGGAGGAATAAGACAATGAGAATACTCTACCTTGATATAGATACGCTTAGAGCCGACCACCTCGGCTGTTACGGTTATCACAGGAAAACCTCCCCGAATATTGATAAGGTAGCTGAAAGCGGGGTCAGGTTTGAAAAGTGTTTTGCTTCCGATGCGCCCTGTCTGCCTTCCCGCAGTTCTTTTTTCGGAGGAAGGTTCGGAATACATTCGGGGGTGGTAAATCACGGTGGGCTTAACGCCGACCCTTACCCGGAAGGTAAAAACAGGGGTTTTAGTGACTCACCTGAGTTCCAATCGTTTGTGACTACTCTGAAGAAAAGCGGCCTGCATACCGTATCCGTCAGCCCGTTTGCCGAAAGACACGCTTCCTGGTGGTTCTATTCCGGATTTAAAGAGATGTTCAATACCGGTAAACACGGCAGTGAAAGAGCCGATGAAATCTACCCTTACGCAGAGGAGTGGTTGAATAAAAATGCGAAAACCGACAACTGGTTCCTGCATGTGAATATGTGGGATCCTCACACGGTTTATAAAACGCCAAAGGAATTCGGAAATCCTTTTAAGAATGAGCCGCCTCCGGCCTGGATAAACGAGAAGATCATTAAAGAACATTATGAAGGCTACGGTCCCTACAGCGCCCGGGACAGAAATGGTTTTAGCGGCGGGGTGCCTAAAGGCCCGGAGTTACTTGAAATGCCTAACGAGATAAAGTCGCTTGAGGATTATAAACAGTGGATAGACGGTTATGACCTTGGAATAAATTACGCGGATCATTATGCCGGTAAAATAATAGACCTGTTAAAAAAACACGGAGTTTTTGAAGATACGGTTATCATGATAAGTTCCGATCATGGGGAGAACCAGGGGGAATTTAATATATACGGTGACCATCAGACCGCCGATACTATTACTTCTCGGGTGCCCTTCATTTTAAAATGGCCGGGCCTGCTTAAACCCGGGGTGGATAAGGGTCTGCATTATCAGGTGGACATCGGCGCTACTATACTGGAACTTTTAAAGCTTAAAGTACCTGCTAAGTGGGACGGGGAAAGTTTTGCCGGGGAACTGAAAAAAGGCAAAGAATATTCCAGAGATTTTATTGTAGTAAGTCAGTGCGCCTGGAGCTGTCAGCGTGCCGTTATCTTCGGGGATTTTTTGTTTATGAAAACCTATCATACAGGGCTGAAAAATTTTCCGGAGCATATGCTCTTTGATTTTAAGAAAGACCCGCATCTGCTTAAAGAAATATCAAAACAAAATCCTCAGAAAAGCAGCGAAGGCCTGGTCAAGCTTACAAAATGGCGCGAGGAGATGATGAGAACTTCTACCAGCGGTGTTGATCCTCTTGATACGGTAATGGAAGAAGGCGGGCCTTACCACGCCAGAGGAGAAATCGAAGCCTACTGTAAAAGGCTTTCTGAGACAGGAAGAAAGAATCACGCTCTGACATTGAAGAAATTTGGAGGCAGGCCGGTAGACAGGCAGGTAACATAATGCTGGAATATTTCGGGTTTGTGGTCTTAGGACTGGCCGTGGGTTTTTTGTCAGGGATGTTTGACATCGGAGGAGGTTTTATTTTTCGCTGATACTGCTTTTTGCGGCGGGAATGATACTTATTAAACTTCTTTCGACTATAATTTAAGGACGGCACCTGCTACATTAAAGAGCTCCACATGTCACTGTTCCTATTGGTCCAAAGCGCATACTGGAAGAGCCGGCCGTCTTTCGAATTATTATTTATGCCGGACAGGTTCTTATAGCGTTTCAAGTTCTTATTGGCGTAGGACCGGAACTCAGTTCCTTTTATTGCCTCAAAATTCCCCTGTTCTTTAAAGTGCTTTATTAGTTCCTGCTTTAATCTTAATTTCTCTTTCCTGTATTTAGTCTTTCCGGCCAGATTTGTTATTTCTTTCGGGTCCTTTATAAAGTTATAGAATATTTCTCTTTTTCCGGCCACATCATAGATATATTTCCATTTTGAATCCATGCACATATAAATAGCATAACCTTTTCTGTTGTACTGGGCGTAGAAATATTTCCTCGCGCTGGAAAAGGGATTTTTCATTTTAGGCGTCAGATCCCAGCCGTACTGCGGTTTTCTGTAATCCAGATTACAAAGGCTTAAGATAGTCGGCATTATGTCAGCGTGTCCGACGGGCGCCTCAACCCTTTTGTTTTTAGGCAGATAGGCCGGGTAGGAAATAATAAAAGGCACCCTGGCCGCGGAATCCTGAAAGCCTCGTTTGCCGTAGCAGAAATGGTCCCCGAGGTATTCGCCATGGTCGGCGGTGAAAACTATAACCGTATTTTTAAGCTGGCCGTTCTTTTTCAAGGCCTCAAATATCAGGCCCAGTTGTTTGTCGACAAAACTTATGCAGGCGTAGTAGAAAGCTTTTTGCGCCTGTTTAAAGACATCGTTACGGTTACTTTCCATCCATTTATACCGGTTCTGGCAGTAATTCCAGAAGGTGTAATTTTTATCGGCGTCTTTCTCTTGAATGGGAAGGTCCATGTCAAGCGGATTGTACATGCTGTTAAAAGGCACCGGCGGATCGAAGGGCGGATGCGGCTTGATAAAAGAAGTCCAGAGAAAAAACGGCTGCTTTGATTTCTTCCGCCGGGCTAAATATTCTACGGTCTTTCTTCCGGTCCAGGCGGTCGTGTGCAATTTTTCGGGGAGCTGGGAGACCTGCGGTACATAATATAGAAAGCTCCTCATTCCGTGCGGTTCTTCCGCGTGGCCGTACCCTTTTTTTATAAGTTCTGTTAAAAATTCATCCTCACTTGCTTTTATCGGTACTTCCTCGGAAAGCCACATCTCTTTGAACCCGAATTTTGCTCTTGTAGGAATAAAATGCATCTTGCCTATGGCCTGGGTGTGGTAGCCGCCTTTGGCTAAAACTGACATAAGGGTATCGGTGTTTGGTTTTATCTTCTCACCGTTGTTAGTAGAACCGCTCCGCCACGGCGGCATCCCGGTTTTAATTGTTATTCTTGCCGGTACGCATTCGGGACATGAGGAATAAGCTCGCGTGAAGGCCACCCCGTTTTTTACAAGTTTATCA
Source organism: Candidatus Firestoneibacteriota bacterium (assembly GCA_903928075.1). Classification (GTDB taxonomy): domain Bacteria; phylum Oederibacteriota; class D2-FULL-39-29; order D2-FULL-39-29; family D2-FULL-39-29; genus CAIYPD01. The sequence continues at coordinate 27,693 of CAIYPD010000076.1, read as the reverse complement.
AGGTTGGGTGTTTTTATCTTTGAGTTTCCGAGTGCGGCAATGGAATCAAATCTCTGCTGGTCGGTGGTTATAAGTAGGACATTGGGGTTCTTAATCATAAGGGATAATAACATTATGCTTTATTAAAATCAAGTTTATCCTGATTCAGGATTTCTTAAGTGAACCGTCAGGTAAAATTCTTGCAATTGGCTGGCCAAATAGATACAATTGGGGAAAGAGGGAAAAAGAAGTTTATAAAGTTTTTAAGGTTCTTAAGGTTCTTAAGGTCTAAAATCGTTGAAATATATTGTTTTCATTTATAGACCTTTACGACTCTTATGGAGATTAGAAAACCATTACCCTCATCCATACCTTCTCCCGGGGTAGAATAATGGAACAATAGATAATAGATAGAAGAAAAACAAGATGAATTATGAGAAGTTGAGCATAGCGAAATCCGCCAACACTTTGTGGCGGAGAAGCTGATAAAAAGGAGAAAAATGAATTCTAAAGAACGCGTACTCACTACTTTTGCGAATAGAACACCGGACCGGGTGCCGATAAACTACGCGGCCAATCCGGGCATAAACGAGAGGCTTATAAAGCATTTTAAGGTCAAAGACGGAGATGAACTCATAAATGTGCTGGGCGTGGATTTTCGCGGGGTTGGAGTGACAAAATATCTTGGGCCAAAACTTCATAAGGATATACCTGAAAGAGGGGTGAAGGTAAACGACTGGGGTATGCATACACGCTGGATAGAACATGAGAGCGGAGGTTACCTTGATTTTTGTGATTTCCCGCTACAGAATGCCACGGAAGAAGAGGTGGCTAACTGGCCGATGCCGGATCCGGACAAATTTGATTTTTCCGGGGTACAGGAACATTGCAAAAAGAATAAAGAGTATGCTCTATATGTGGGCGGAGCCGGACTCGGCGACATTATTAATTCAAGCGGAATGGTACGGGGAATGGAACAGGTTTTAGTTGACCTTATGACGGATGAACCGGCGGGGCTGCTTCTGGCAAAGCGCAGGGTCGATATTAACCTCGAAATAACCAGACGGACCATTGAAGCCGCTAAGGGCGCTGTAGATTTTTTATGGATGGGGGAAGACCTGGGGACCCAGATTGCGCCGATGATAAGCCTGGAACTATATAGAAGAGCAATCAGGCCTTTTCATCAAAAAATAATAGACATGGCTAAAAGTTTTAAGCTTCCTGTGATGATTCATACCTGCGGTAGCAGTAGTTGGGCTTATGAAGATTTTATTGAGATGGGCATAAATGTGGTGGATACCCTCCAGCCGGAAGCGGCAAATATGTCCCCCGAGTATTTAAAGAAAAAATTCGGCGGGCGTCTTGCTTTCCACGGCTGTATAAGTACGGCCGGACCTGTGGCTTTTGGTAAGGTTGAAGATACCGTAAAATATTGTGAAAAAACGCTGGATATTATGATGCCGGGCGGCGGTTATTGTTTTGCGCCTACTCACGCTCTGCAGGATAATTCGCCGACAGAAAATGTGCTCGCGATGTATGAAACAGCAAAGAACTACGGCAAGTATAGATAGAGGATTGGATGTTTGGATGGTTAGAGGCTTGGCAAGAGTGAAAACATGAGGCCAGAAGCCGGAGGACTGAGGACGGAAAAGTGGATGGTTGTCCGCTTACAGCGAGATCTCGCCAAGCAAACTTGGCGGAGAGGGTTGGCAAGAGTAGAGAAGAATACAAGATAACAAGAGTACAAAGTACGAAGTATCCGCCATTAGGCGAGATCTCTCCAAAGAAGTTCTTTGGAGGACAAGGTACAAAGTGAAAGATAGAAGAGCGGAGGATTGGATGCAAGGCAGACAGCAAAAGAAAGAAGGTATTAGCCGTACATCCGTTAGCTGTTTGCTGTACATTTGGTCTTGTTATCTATACAAAGGAGATTAGATGCCTACTAATCAAAAAGATATTAAAATAGTACAGGACCTTGCCAGGCAATATATGGAAATTGCGACTAAGCCTATTCAGGAAGAAAGAAGGAAGCTCTGGAGCGACCATTTTAATAAAAAGAAAACGCGGCCGCCCATCCTATTGAATAACGGATTTTGGGAGGCCTGGTGTAAGGAGATGTTTTCTGATAAAAACATGGCGTGTGAAGATGAGTTTTTCAGGGGTTACGAACGGACATTTAAATTTCGGCTTTTATCAGAAGAAACCGGGCATGATGCCGTAAATGAGCCCTGGATAGAACTTGCCGGAACCCGGGAAGGGACCTGGGATAATCACTGGGGAGTTGAACGGCAGATGACGAAGTCTGCCCAGAAAGGCGGCGCATTTCATCTTGATGCTATTATAAAAGACTGGAAGGATATTGGAAAAATCAAAGCCCTGCACCATGCGATAGACGAAGAGGATACAAAAAGAAAATATAACAGACTTGCCGAAGCGATAGGTAAAATAATTCCGATAGATATAATAAGGGGCCCTGCGTATCTTGGCTTTATGGGGGATATTTCCACTGACCTGGCTAATATCCGGGGGCTTGAGCAGATGATGCTGGATATGTACGAGAGTCCGAAGGAACTGCATCAACTCCTGGCTTTTATGCGGGATGGGATACTGACGAATCAGCAGGAGGCGGAGGAGGCGGGGCATTTTACGCTGACCATGAGCGGTAACCAGGCAATGCCGTATTGCAATGAGCTTCCCTGGCGCAAACCCAATACGCCCTCAAAGAGAAAAGAGCTCTGGGGCTTTATGGCCTCTCAGGAATTGACGCTGGTCTCGCCGGAGTTTCATGACGAATTTATGCTCCGGTACCAGCAGCCGATAATGGAAAAATTTGCGATGACGCATTACGGGTGCTGTGAGGATCTTACAAAAAAAATAGATATGCTCCGGAAGGTAAAGAACTTGAGAAGCATTGCCGTGACGCCGGTTGCTAACTATCGTAAATGCGCCGAACAGATAAAAAAAGATTACATCTGTTCCTTCAGGCCCAATCCCACCGATATGGTCTGCACCTCCTGGGATGAAGACCGGATAAAAAGGATAATCACTGACGCAAAGGACGCCTTCAAGGAAAGTTACTGGCACATTACATTAAAAGATGTTGAGACTCTTCAAGGCGATGTTTCCAGATTGAAGAAGTGGGTGGGGATTGTAAGGAAGATAACGGAGGGGTAAGACGACAAGATGACAAGACTAATGAGAAATAGCACAAAATAAGAAAAAAAAGTATACAGGGGGAATAAATGCCGGTAGTAACACTTGAGAATAAGACTTTGAAGATGGAGTTTAATACCGTGAATGGCGCGCTTACCCGCCTCACTTCTAAAGTGACCGGGTGGGAATTACTTAACAGGCCGCAACTCGGACTTTCTTTCAGGATGATGGTGCCTCTCCCGGGAAAAAGAAATAATGATGTGATTGGAGAAAAACAGGCTGTCACTTCGTGCCTGGTCGCAAAGAATAAAAAGGAAATAACCTTTGTCTGGGACGGCGTTACCTCGGAGTTCGGAGGTTTTCATAAAATAAAGGTCACCATAAAGATAAAGCTCACCGACAAACAGGCAATATACTATTCAACCATCAAGAACGACTCCTCATATATGGTAGAGAACTTCTACTGCCCCTATATAGGGGATATTCAGCATCCGAAGAATGATGAGTGGACGAAATTTACTTTTCCGGGCTATTCCAGCGTAAATGACTGGAGTCTCTGGCCGGAATTTATCAATACAAAAGGGTATTTTGGCGTTGATTACCCTATTCAGATATGCGGTAACTTCCCTTACCAGGTCTTTATACTGCTTCGCACTCCGACCCAGGGGCTTTACATGGGGCCGGCCACCAACAGCTGTGATACACATGCCTGGCACGCGGAGCTAAGGCCGGGTTGGTCCAGTGAGATGGAAAAAAAAGTTCCTGAAACGCTTACCATGGCGGGGAAGGATGTTCATACCCGTTTCGGCGCGATACATATTCCCTACATAAACCCGGGAGAGACCAGAGAATTAACACCGATAGTACTTCAGGCTTACAAGGGCGGCTGGCATGTGGGCGCCGATATTTATAAAGAATGGCAGAGTAAATGGCTTAAAACATCAAAGAAAGCTTCCTGGGCTAAGGGTGTTCATTCCTGGCTGCAGCTGCATATCAATTCTCCGGAGGATGAACTCAGGATGAAGTTCAAGGACCTTCCGAAGGTTGGTGAAGAGTGCGCCAGGCACGGAATTGCGGCAATTCAGCTTGTCGGCTGGAACGATGGTGGACAGGACCAGGGCAACCCTTCCCATGACCCGGACCCCAGGCTCGGGACTTTTGAAGAACTGAAAGAGGCCATCGTAAAGATCCACGCCATGGGAGTAAAGGTTATATTGTTTGCGAAGTTCACCTGGGCGGACCAGGGGACCAAGGACTTTGTGAAGAAATACAAAAAACTCACAATAAAAGACCCCTACGGGAATCATTATTATCATCCTGGTTATCAATATCAGACCGCGACACAGTTGATGGATATCAATACCAAACGGCTTATTCCTATGTGTTTGCAGGATAAAGAATATCTGAAACTCTGTAACAAAGAATTTCAAAAGACATTGGACCTTGGCGCGGCGGGGATACTTTTTGATGAGTGTTTCCATCATCACAGTACACAGGCCTGCTTTGATATGAGCCACGGCCACAGGTATGGCGCTCCGGTTTACGCGAATGACAGGCAGCTCATTAAAAACTTTAGAAAGCTTTCTGATAAAGTAAATAAAGATTTCCTGTACGCGGGTGAGGCTATATATTTCTGGGAATTTGAAACATATGAGAATTCATATTTCAGATCCGGTGAAAGAGGACATACGCCCATATCACGGTATATTTTCCCGACAGCCAACATAATGACCGCCATTACGGGCTTTGAGGATCGGAATATGGTTAACCAGTGCTTGCTCTACAAATATGTGATAAGCCATGAGCCTTACAACTTCAAAGGACATCTTGATGACTATCCTGTCACCCTAGAATATGCAAAGAAGATGGATGTTCTACGGACGGAGCTTGCGGATTATTTCTGGCACGGCGAGTTCAGGGATACAGTGGGTGTTTCGGTCAAGGATGCCAAGGGCAAAGCGCACCACCCTTATACTTCGTTTATAAACCGGAAAACAAAAAAGTTGGGAGTGGCCATAGCCAACTACAATAATAAAAAAGCCGTTTCACTTAAAATAAAAGCGGATAACGGTCAGAGCTTCAAAAAATACAGGCTGGTAGACGGCGGGGAATGGAAAAATGCTTCCGGAAAGATAGTTGTGCCTGCAGAATCGGCCGTAGTTGTAATATGAGTTACAGTGGCATTTAGCCTACGGTAGGTTAGATAGCAAGTAAGTCGATACTATTTTGCCTAATTTCTGTTAGCGGGGGATTTTTTCGTCTTTTCCTGAGTTAAGGTCCGTTTACTTGAGAAGGGCTTAAATTGCAGTATTTTACAAGTTATTTGAAGTCCTTTTCCAACATTTAGAAGACTAAAAACAGGTCACTTTTAGATTTTAAGCGCAAAGCCTCAAAATACCCCCATATTTGTATTGAAAACATAGTCTTTTTCATGTAAAATACTATGTTACATACTATATTATCAGGCTGTCTTTAGCTTTCACAGCAGCCGGGATAGGCTCATAAAATAGTTTATAAAGAAGAGCTAATTGTTTGGGAGAATAAAATGTCAAAAGATATGTTCGGAAAAACAGGGTTAACCTTTGATGATGTCCTCCTTGTTCCTCAGAGGTCGGAGCTCTTGCATTCTGATGTAGATGTTTCGACCTATCTAACAAAACATATCAAGCTTAATATTCCGCTTGTTTCAGCGGCTATGGACACGGTGACCGAAGCCAGCCTGGCTATTGCTATAGCGCAGGAAGGCGGTATCGGCATTATCCATAAAAATTTAACCTGGAAAGAGCAGGCCGAACAGGTGGACAAAGTTAAGAGATTCATGAGCGGGATTATTCACCATCCTATCACACTTTCTCCGGCCCGGTCCATAAGAGAAGCTTCCGAAATAATGAAGCGCAAGGGCATTTCCGGCTTTCCTGTTACCGAGGACGGTTCGGGTAACGGCAAGCTGGTCGGAATACTGACAAGAAGGGATTTGAAGTTCATTAAGAAATTTGAAGGTACGGTCGGCGATCATATGACCAGGCAAAATCTTATTACCGCGCATGAAGGCGTTTCTTTGCAAAAGGCGCTCGAGATATTAAACAAAAATAAAGTGGAAAAACTGCCGCTGGTTGATAAAGCCGGAAATCTTAAAGGGTTGGTCACTATCCGGGATATAGAGAAACGGTTGGAATTTCCTATTTCCTGTAAGGATAAGCAGGGCCGGCTTTTGGTCGGCGCGGCTATCGGGGTGACAAAAGATTCGGAAGAAAGAGCGGACGAGCTGGTAAAAGCAGGTGTGGATGTAATCGCCATTGATACCGCTCACGGTCACTCCAGAAATGTTATGGAAACTTTAAAGAAGCTCAGGAGAAAATATCCCGCAATGGATTTTATTGCCGGCAATGTTGCGACGGCTGAGGCGGCTAAAGATTTGTGTAAAATTGGAGCGGATGCGGTGAAAGTGGGGATGGGACCCGGGTCTATTTGCACGACGAGGGTGATTGCCGGTATCGGTGTACCTCAGATTACGGCTATAAAAGAGTGCAGTGAAGTTGCAAAAAAATATAAGGTCCCAATTATTGCCGACGGCGGTATTAAATACTCGGGGGACATTCCTAAAGCCCTCGCAGTAGGTGCTTCCAGCGTCATGATAGGCAATCTGTTTGCCGGAACGGACGAAGCGCCCGGGGAAACCGTATTTTTGGAAGGCAGAAGATTTAAGATGTATCACGGCATGGGTTCTCTTGCCGCTATGAAAAAAGGCAGCAAAGACAGATATTTTCAGGATAATGTTGAAAATCAAAAATTAGTTCCTGAAGGGGTTGAGGGCAGAGTGCCTTACAGGGGTTCTATATCCGCAAGCGTTCTTCAGCTTATCGGGGGACTGCGCAGCGGGATGGGCTATTGCGGGGCGGCTTCTATCAAAGAACTTCAGGCGAAAGCCGAATTTATAAGGATAACACCTGCGGGATTACAGGAAAATCATCCCCATAATATAACAATTACAAGTGAGCCGCCTAACTACTGGATATAATAGTAGGGGAAAAAGGCTCCGCTACGGGCAGACTGGGTTTATCACGAAAGAAAGAGCAGACGGTTTTTTTACCGGGTGCAGGTATCTCAGGGATTTACTGGTCGCCGCGCGAACAAAGGAGGAAGTAAAATATGTTGAACAAAGAAGTAAAAACGAGTCTGATTGGAAAGTTCAGGAAGCACGAAAAAGACACCGGCTCTTCGGAAGTCCAGGTGGCTCTTATGACCGGCCGGATTAACTACCTGACTGAGCATTTGAAGATACATAAAAAAGACCATAGCAGCAGAAGAGGCCTTATTGTGCTGGTAGGCAAAAGACGCAGTTTACTCGATTATATTAAGAAAACAGATTTTGAAAAATACAAAAGTGTTATTGATAGTCTAAAGTTGAGAAAGTAAGACAAGCCGTTTTGAATAAAAAAAGAAATATGCAGGAAGTTGCAAGTGAAAGCGCCACTGGGGCGCGAAGCAACTCCTGAGTTAGCAGGTTTTTGCGCAATGGATGTTCAAAAACTAAGGAAAGGGTAAAATGGAAATAGTAATAAAGAGGACGCTAGGGGGCAGGGAGCTCTCTATAACTACAGGTAAGATTGCAAAATTAGCGGAGGGCTCTGTGACCGTCAGATATGGCGACACAATGGTGCTTTCGACCGTCTGTACTTCGGACACGACCAGGCCTGATCAAAATTTCTTTCCTTTGACCGTGGAATATCGCGAAAGATTTTATGCCGCCGGAAAAATACCCGGTGGATTCTTTAAAAGAGAAGGCCGGCCCCGGGAATTAGAAACACTTAATGCCAGGATAACTGACAGGTCTATAAGGCCTCTCTTTCCGTCTTCGCTTATTAACGAAGTGCAGATAATTAATACGGTGCTTTCGTATGACGCAGAAAATGAAGCCGATGTTCTGGCCCTTATCGGTTCTTCTTCCTCTTTGATGTGTACCAATATCCCGTTTCACGGGCCCGTGGCGCCGGTTAAAGTAGGAAAAGTCGGCGGCAGTCTGGTGGCCTTCCCGACGATGTCGCAGCTTAAAGAAAGCACGCTTGAGCTTTTTGTGGTCTATCTTAAAGCCGGTGTTATTATGATTGAGTGCGGCAGTAAAGAAGTTACCGAAGCCGAAGTTTTAGAGGCAATCAAATTCGGCCGTCCGATAGCCGACGAGATTATTTCTATGCAGGAAGAACTTGCCTCTAAGATTAAAAAAACCACCAAGACCTATATCTATATGCCCGTTACCGCTGAGCTGGAAAAAACTGTAAAGGAAATGGCAGGCGGAAAACTTGCTTCCATAGAAAAAGGCACCGATAAACTGGCAAGACAGGCGGAAGTTAAAAAAATAAAAGAAGAAACGCTTGCGGCACTTCTTTTAAAATTTCCGGCAGGCAAGAACGAGATCAACGGCTGCCTGGAAAAGCTAGAGGAAGAAAATGTCAGAAAGTCTATTCTCGAAAACAAAGTAAGGCCTGACGGCAGAGGTATGACGGATATCCGTCCTATAATCTGCGAAGTCGGTCTTTTGCCCCGGACGCATGGATCAGCGCTCTTTTCAAGAGGCCAGACCCAGGCGCTTGTGGTTACAACTCTCGGCACCAAAGACGATGTACAATATCTTGATGATTTAGCCGGCGAAGCGGAAAAGAAGTACATGCTCCACTATAATTTCCCGCCGTTTGCGACAGGCGAAGCCAAACCGGTTCGCGGGGTCGGCAGAAGAGAAGTAGGTCATGGCGCGCTGGCAGAAAAAGCCCTGGCTCCGGTAATTCCTACGCAGGAAAAGTTCCCTTATGTAGTCAATCTGGTTTCTGATATTGTCGAATCCAACGGTTCTTCGTCGATGGCTTCGGTATGCGGGGCCACATTGTCTTTAATGGATGCGGGTGTTCCGATTACGAGTCCGGTAGCGGGTATCTCTATAGGTTTGATCAAAGAACAAAGCGGCTGGGTTACGCTCACTGATATCGCGGGGATAGAAGATCATTACGGAGATATGGATTTTAAAGTAGCAGGCACTGCAAAAGGCATTACCGCTATCCAGCTGGACATGAAAGTCGAAGGTATTTCTGACGAGATAATAGAAAAATCTCTCTCCCAGGCAAAAGATGCCAGAGCGATTATTCTTGAGAAAATGCTTTCCTCTATCAGTTCACCCAGAGCAGACCTTTCGAGCTTTGCGCCGAGAATAGTCACCCTGAAGATACACTTAGACAAAATTAAAGATTTGATCGGACCTGCGGGCAAGATAATAAAGAAGATTATCCTTGAGACCGGCGCCAAGATAGATGTGGATAACGACGGCACGGTGCATGTAGCTTCTGCCGACGGCGTAGCCCTTCAAGCGGCGATCGACCGTATCAAGGAAATATGCAGGGAAGCAGAACTGGGCGCCACTTATACGGGTCCGGTTAAAAAAGTTGCCGAGTTCGGGGCTTTTATAGAGATTTTCCCGGGCCAGGACGGTTTATGCCACATCTCTGAACTTGATTTGACCAGAGTCAAAAGAGTTGAGGATGTAGTAAGAGAGGGCGATATTGTGACGGTGAAAGTCATCGGCATCGATGAAAAAACCGGAAAAATCAAACTTTCGAGAAAAGCTTTAATGAGTGATAAGGGTCCTTCTGCTGGAAAGTAGATTATGCATTCTAGAAGAGTATTAGCCTCCGGCCTGACTGCGCATGTAGAAGAACTTGCGCATGTCAGGTCGGTTTCTTTAGGCCTCCTGATAAAATCCGGTTCCCGTTACGAAACAAAAGGCGAGGAAGGCTCTTCTCATTTTATTGAGCATATGGTCTTTAAAGGCAACGAGAAGCTCTCCGCTTTTGATATCGCCGAAGGTTTTGACCTCCTGGGCGCTTCCATTGACGCCTTTACTTCCAGAGAATATACCTGTTTTTATGTAAGAATGGTTGATGAATATCTTCCCAAAGTTATGAAACTCCTTTCTGAGATTATTCTCAAACCTTCTTTTGCCGAAAAAGAAATTCTCCGGGAAAAAAGCGTTGTTCTTGAAGAAATCAAGATGTATCTGGATTCGCCGGACGAATTTACTTTTGATACTTTTATTGAAGGGCTTTATGGCGGGCATCCTCTGGGCCATCCTATTCTCGGTTACGAAGGCACGGTAAACAGTTTCAGTCAAAATAAAGTTGGAAATTATTATAAAAGATTTTATTCCCCGGAGAACGCCATAATTTCAGCGGCGGGCAATGTTAAGCAGGAAGAGTTCTACGCTCTGACGGAGAAATACTTTGGCTCCTGGAAAAAGAGTGGCAGCACTATTAAAACACTCCCTCCGGAGTATGATTTTAACGATAAAGAAATAGATCGGAAGCTCGAGCAGGTGCATGTCTGTCTCGGGACTGAAGGCTTATCCTTCAGGCATAAGGACAGATATAAGCTTCTCGTGATGAACGAAATACTCGGCGGCTCCATGTCTTCTCATCTCTTTCAGGAGGTTCGCGAAAAACGCGGTCTCTGCTATTCCATAAGTTCGCACGCCGATTCTTATTCCGACTCCGGTATTATTTTTGTCTATGCCGCAACAGACAGGGAAAAACTTGCGGAACTTCTGGAAGTCGTTAATATTGAGCTTTTAAAGATGAAAACCGGGATTAAAGACAAAGAACTCACCAAGATAAAACAGCAGATAAAAGGCAGTTATATTCTAAGTATGGAAAACACAACCAACCGTATGACCCGGCTTTTGAAACAGGAATTCTATAAAGAGAAGTTTTTGGATCTTGACGGGATTATGGCTGAGATAGAAAAGATAAAAAAAGAAGATTTGATGGAGTTTGCCGAAAGGCTTTTTGTGAAGGAGAGGATGAAGTTACTTACCGTGGGGCCACGATAAAGCAAATTCGAAGCACTAAATTCGAAATACGAAACAAAATCGTTGAACCTATATATTAACAATGATAATTAAAAAAAGGATAATGATGCTGGTTGAGGATTATAATCCGGAATGGGCAAAATGGTTTGAGTCTGTAAAAGATTTCCTTGCGGAGGGGCTGGGGAATTCCTTTCTAAGAATAGAGCATATAGGCAGTACTTCTGTAAGCGGAATGACTGCAAAACCCATAATTGACATTGATATCGTGATAAAGCCCGGCAGTTTTCCTGAAATACTTCAAAAACTTAGCATTCTGGGATATGTTCATCAAGGAAACCTTGGAATTCCCGGAAGAGAAGCCTTTGACCTTAAGGATGAGACCCGGAAAAACACCCTCCCTAAACATCACATGTATGTTTGTCAAAGCGACAGCGGGGAGTTAAAACGCCATCTTGCTTTTAGAAAGTATTTGGAGACGCATCCTAAGGTGGCTGAAAAACTTTCCCTTTATAAAAAAACGCTGGCAGCAAAATATAAAAATAACCTTCAAGCTTACATAAACGGAAAAGAAGAGATGGTAAGCCGGATGACAAGGGCTGCTATTTATGAAATAGAAAAATAGAGCAATGGAGCAATAGATAGAAGAAAAACAAGATGAATAATGAGAAGTTGAGCATTGCGAAATCCGCCAACGCTTTTTGGCGGAGAAGCGGAGGAAAAGGATATATTATGAATGCGAGAGAAAGATATATAAATACGATGAGTTTTAAGGCGGTTGACAGGATACCGAACTATGAGCTCGGAGTCTGGGGGCAGACCTATCAAAGGTGGCTGGACGAAGGGGCCAGGGAAGAAGATATCAAAGGTGACTGGTTCCGGGGTGAACCAAAAGCAGCGGAGCTGGACAGGCGGGAATATATTAAACTGAAGTTTGACCCTCTGCCGGGCCTTCATAAGGTAATAGAAGAGACGGAAAGGTACATTGTGTATATTGATAACTGGGGGCAGACCCGGAGGGGTTTAAAGGAAGGCGAAGTGCGCGGGACCAGGATGTCCATGGACACCTTTATGGATTTCTATGTAAAGACCCGGGTGGATTTTCTTGAATTTAAAAAACATTTTGATTCTAAACTTCCTGAAAGATATCCGGCGGACTGGGAAAAGAAAAAAATAGAATGGAAGAAGAGGGATTTTCCCCTTTATTTATGCGATAACTGCGGCTTTGCCGGCCTTTACTGGAATTTGCGGGAGATGATGGGGACGGAACGGCTTTCCTACGCTTTTTATGACCAGCCGGAACTTGTACACGAAATTTTGGATTTTTTTGTGGAATATTTTATGCAGGTCACAGAAAAAGCGCTCAACGAAGTTGAGATTGATACTTTTATTTGCAATGAAGATTTTGCCTGCAAGTCCGGACCTCTGCTTTCTCCCGCCACCTACAGGGAGTTTTTCCTGCCGCGGCATAAGCAAATGTTCAATTTTGTGAAAAGCAAAGGCGTGAAATTCATAGAACTTGACAGTGACGGAAATATTGAACCTTTGATTCCGCTTATTATCGAAGCGGGCGCAACCTGTATCTGGCCGCTCGAGGGTGCTGCCGGTATGGACCCGGTGAAAGTAAGGAAAGAATACGGAAAAGATGTTGCTCTTATAGGGGGAATTGATAAAAGAAAACTTTTTGGCAATAAAAGAATGATAGATGAAGAACTTGAAAAAAAGCTCCTGCCCCTGAGAGAAGAGGGCGGTTACATACCTACCATTGATCACACTATATCTCCTGAAGTATCTTATGAAAATTTCAAGTATTATATCGAGCGGAAAAAGAAGCTATTGCAAACAATGTAGTTGCCCAATTCATTGGGCGCTTTAAAAATGCCTGATAAATCAGGCAACTACATTATAATGTGACCCGAAACTGAGGCATTACTTTGATAACGCCTTTTACAAATTGAAATAAACCCTTGGGTGTGTTATACTTTTTTAAATACTTAAACGGCTGAAAAGGAGATTTACATGCCTGAACTCAGAAAAGACCCGGTTTCGAACAGGTGGGTTATTATTTCTACCGACAGGTCGAAAAGGCCGAACGACTTTCTGGATCAACCTGTAGAAAAGAAAAAAAAGGGATTTTGTCCTTTCTGTTACGGCAGTGAGGATAAAACAGCTTCGGAGATTATTGCCATGAGGCCCGCCAACACAGGGCGAAACCAGCCGGGTTGGGAAGTTCGGGTGGTGCCCAATAAATTTCCGGTGCTCCGGGTTGAAGGTGACCTTAACCGGCGCGGCGACGGTATGTACGACATGATGGAAGGCATAGGGGCGCATGAAGTTATTATTGAAACGCCCGAACATGAAAAGTCTATGGCGGATTTTTCTTATGAGCAGGTGCAGAAAGTAATTTGGACTTATAAGATGCGATGTCTCGATCTCAAAAATGACCTCAGGTTTGAATATATTCTCTTATTCCGTAATCACGGAGACGCCGCGGGCGCGACACTTGAACATCCCCATTCCCAGTTGATAGCAACTCCCATTATTCCAAAAAGGGTCCTCGAAGAGCTGGAAGGTGCGCAACACCATTATGAATACAAAGAAAGATGTGTTTTTTGCGATATGATCAAGCAAGAAATGAAAGACGGGACCAGGGTCATTCTGGAAAACAGAAACTTTGTTTCCTTTGCGCCGTTTGCGCCCAGATTCCCTTTTGAAACATGGATTTTACCGAAAACACATAATGCGGACTTTATAAATATTAATGAAGAGCAGTCCTTTGATATGGCCCGTATTCTTAAAGATACACTCTTGAAAATAAAAAAAGCGTTGAACGATCCGCCTTATAATTACATCATCCACACTGCGCCCTTGAAAAAAGCTTATGGGGCTTCTACCCACTGGCATCTGGAGATCATCCCGAAGCTTACGAAGGTCGCCGGTTTTGAATGGGGCTCGGGCTTCTATATTAATCCGACCTCGCCGGAAGAAGCCGCCAAGTATCTTAAGGAAGTAGAAATTTGATAGAGCAGCTCCAGTTTTGGCGGTTTTTCGAAGGAGTTAACCTTTCGGAGCCGGTTTCCCGCAAAAAAAATGAAAAATATTAAAAAAACTCTTAAAGCAGACACACCTGTGTTACACTTCAAAAATACCGCTTTGATATATGACTATATAGAAGGAAAGAGAGCGGTTGATATAAAAGAACTTTTGATTTTGCGCGGCGAAAATGTTGTTATTCTCGGCCCCAACGGCTCCGGTAAGTCCTCCTTTATCAATCTTATTACCAGAAAGCGGTATCCCGAATTAAAAACCGTGCCGGTGGTCTTTGATATTTTCGGGCGGGAGGACTGGCATATTTTTGAGCTCAAGAGTCATATGGGTATTATTTCCCCGGAACTTCAATTTGCTTTCCTTTCTTCAGAGCTCGGCGATATTTCAGTCTTTGATAATATACTTTCCGGTTACTTTTCGAGTATAGGTATCTGGCGGGAGGAAGTTACGGATGCCATGAAGAAAAAAGCAGAAGAAACTCTGGGCTTTCTCGGTATTGCTCATTTGAAAAACCGCAGTATGAGCGCCATTTCCACGGGAGAAGCCCGGCTGGCCCTGATTGCCCGGGCGCTGGCGCATGAGCCGGATACGCTTCTTCTGGACGAGCCGACCAGCGGGCTTGATATAAAAGCTGCAGCCCGTTTGAGAAAGATACTTTCCGGGATAGCAAAAGCCGGGACCAGTATTATTCTCGTGACCCATGACCTGGAAGATATTATTCCGGAAATAAAACGCGTTGTGCTCTTTAAAGAAGGCAGAATATTTAAAGACGGAGAAATAGAAAACACCCTGACTACAAAAAACCTGTCAGAGCTTTATGGTGCGGATATTAAATTGATAAGAGAAAAAACAGGCTATAGAGCGGAAGTGAAGTAGGAAAAGGTGAGGGTTGGAAGGTTTGATGTTCGGATGGTCTGCAAGCACAGAAAGAATAGTAAAATAAGTAGGCGCTGTCCCTCTGAATGCATGAAGAAAGAATACGACAAAGCTATCAATGATTATAATAAAGCCATCGAGTTATTTCGGGGTAAAGATTATTTATTCAGAAGGCGCGGGGATGCTTACAAGGCAAAAGGAAATAAAGAAAAAGCCGACCAAGACTACGAGAAAGAAAAAGAATTAAAAGACAAAGAGTAGTGTTTTATTAGTGATGGAAAAAAAAGAAACAATTTCGGTAAAAGGTTGGGAAGGTTCATTACCCTGGGATCAGGGGTGTATTTTCGCTCGCAGAAAAAAAATGCTTTATTATCCGCCTTTTTTCTCCTATTTTAATATTTTTCTGTATAAAACATTCCGGGTAATATATAATAAATGAACAGATGTTTAGAAATAATTGATAGTAATAATGCAAACAGGGGCGGATATGGAATTGAAAGAATCTGAAGTATTGGAATTTAAAAAATCAACTTCTGAACTTAAAGAAGCTGTTATTTCCATTTCTTCCATTTTGAATAAGCATAAGAAAGGTGAACTATTTTTTGGTGTTAGAAATGACGGTGAAGTTATAGGGCAGGTGATCGGGTCTTCAACTTTACGGGATATTTCTCGGGCAATTTCTGATCATATAGAACCAAAGATATATCCTTCAATAGATACAGTTAAGATTAAAGGTAAATCCTGTATAAAGATTGAGTTTCAAGGCGAAGATATTCCATATCATGCTTATGGCCGCGTTTATATTAGAGTTGCGGATGAAGATAAGCAACTGAGCGCAAACGAGATGAGAAAGGTAATTATAAAAAAGAGTGCCGATAAATTTAAATGGGAAGTCCAAATTTCCAATAGCTCTTTTAAGGATATTAACACTGGAACAGTAAAGGACTATGTCAAGAGAGCAAATCTTGCTGGCAGAATAAGCTTTAAGTATGACAATGTCCCGAATGTATTGAAAAAGCTAGGACTGATAAAAAATAGTAAACTTTCAAATGCGGCGCAAGTGCTCTTTTGCAAGAACAATTCTCTGGAGGTTCAAGTCGCAGTATTTGCCGGCGTTGACAAGATAACATTCCTTGATATTAATCAATACAAAGACAACATTTTCAACCTTCTTAAAAAATCAGAGGATTACATAAAAGAAAAAATGAATTGGCGTGCGAAAACTGTTGGACTTGAACGGCAGGAAATCCCGGAGGTTCCGGTAGATGCTATTAGAGAAGTACTTGTTAATTCTTTATGCCATAGGGACTACCTTGCACCTGAAAGTAATAAGATAGCAATATTTAAGAACCGTATAGAGATCTGGAATCCGGGAGATTTTCCCGAAGGGCTAACTCCGCAGGACTATATTAAAAAGGAAGAACAATCCGTTTTAAGAAATCCGCTTATAGCGGATATTTTGTATAAGTCCAGAGAAGTCGAGAAATGGGGTTCTGGTTTGAAAAAGATTTATAGCTTGTGCAAAGAAGCTGGAGTTAAGGTAGACTTCAAAATACTTAAAACGGGATTCATGGTGGTGTTTTACAGAATGGTAAATAGAAATATGGATAATTCTTTTGGGAATGGTATTCAGAAGACGCACAAGAAACGCACAAGAAACACACAGGAAACGCACAAGAAACACAAAGGAAATGTACAAATAATAATTGATGCTATAAGAATGAATTCAGAAATAACCAGAAAGCAGATTTCACGGGAAACCAGAATGACGGAAAGTTCTATTATCCATTATCTTAGAAAACTTCAAAAAGAAGGAATAGTGAAACATGTTGGACCGACGAAAAGTGGACGCTGGAAGGTTTTGAAAAGTCTATTGTAACAGGGATAGCAAAGGCAAATCAAATAATGCCGGCCAAAATATCTTTTTGAGGTTTCTACCGAGTATACGCATTTTGACGCATTTGGCAAGGCCGGCAAGCACAGAAAGAAGAGAAAAAGAACGGAAATAGAGTTGGCAAATTACAGATAGGAGGAAGTAATATGTTAAAGCAAAAAAAACAACCCTGGTATGGAATACTTTTGGGATTCACGGTGCTTATGACTTTGTCGGCGGTTGTCACACTGATTCCGGATGTGGCGGCAAGCAAAATATGCAAGCTCGGATACAAAGCCCATTGCACCTTTACACCCTGGAGCACCGGTATCTCGCTTTTCCTTGCCTTGCTTTCCTGCAAGGTACGGGCGGAGTATTTTTTAAAAGAAGAAAAATGAATAACAGAATATCCATAACTACGGACTATAGGGATGACGGAGGGCCGATAGAGCCCAAGCTCCGGCTTATTGCAGAAGCCGGCTTTAAGTATATTCACTGGTGCGAGCACTGGGTTAAAGATATTCTTTATGAAGATTTTTATATTGAAGGGCTCAAAAAACTTTTAAAGAAACACGGGCTAAAACTTCTTGATACGCATAATGCCGCCCTTGATCATCTCTGCGAGCCGGCTACCGAAAAAGAGCCGGAGCGAAAAAGAGGGGTGAGGCTTCTTAAAAACCGGATTCATTTTACAGGAAAACTCGGCGGGGATTGTGTTGTTGTCCACCCGCCTTTAAATACTCCGGATAAAACGGTGTTTTTAAAACGGTGGCAACAACTCGGTAAAAGCATTGACGAGGTTCTGCCTTTATGCGAAAAAATGAAAGTCAAAATTGCAATTGAAAATACCCATAACATTACACCCCTGGCGGTTGCGCAGCTGGAAAAACTTTTTAAAAGACTTTCTCCGGAGTTTTTCGGGTTTTGTTTTGATTCGGGACATGCGAATATAGCCGGGACATTAAATATGCTTGAGGATTACGGAGAAAGAACCATTGCTCTGCATCTTCATGATAATCACGGAAAAACCGATGAACATGCTTTGCCGGGGGAAGGGACTGTTGATTGGGACAGGATTATGAGAGCTTTGAAAATAAACAAATATGCCAAGCCGGTTAATTATGAACTTATGCTCCGTGATCCGAAACTCGACGCCGGGGAGTTTTTGAAAAAAGCGTATAAAACCGCAAGGAAGCTTGCAGAAAAAGCCATTTAACCAAAACCTCTTTCCTGATAAAGTGAAATAAAAATTTTTAAGCCTGTATATAATTGAAAAGAAGCGGATAATATGGTAAAATCCTTTTAAAATCAAATGTTTATAGGGATGAAAAAAATGGATTACAGCAAAACAATAAATCTGCCGAATACCTCTTTTCCTATGAAAGCCGGTTTGCCGCAAAGAGAGCCGGCAATACTTGAAATCTGGGAAAAAGAAAAACTTTATGACAAAGTCCGGGCCGCGCGAACCGGCAGTGACAAATTTGTCCTGCATGACGGACCGCCTTATGCAAACGGGGATATTCATGTCGGGACCGTGCTTAATAAAGTTTTAAAAGATATGGTTATTAAATATAAGACGATGCGGGGTTTTGACTCGCCGTATGTGCCGGGCTGGGATTGCCACGGAATGCCCATAGAACATAAAGTGACCGAGAAACACAGGATTGAAAATACCAAAGAAGGCCTGCTTAAATTTAGAAAGGCCTGCCGGGAATATGCATTAAAATATGTAGGTATACAAAAAGAGCAGTTTAAGCGTCTGGGTATTCTCGGTGAATGGGAAGAGCCCTATCTGTCTTTAGACCATAATTATGAAGCCGCTATCGTGGATACTTTTGCGCGGCTGGTAAAAGAAGGCTACATATATAAAGGCCTCCGGCCGGTGCTCTGGTGTATGAATCACCGTACGGCTCTGGCTGACGCCGAAGTCGAGTATGCCGACGAAACCTCCCCGACAGTCTATGTCAAGTTTTTATTAAAAGATTCTATAAAACATCTTTGTCCCGGGACCGAAGGCAGTAAGGTCAGCCTTCTGATCTGGACGACAACTCCCTGGACCCTGCCCTCCAACCTGGCTATCTGTCTGCATCCGGAAATAGACTACGCGGTTGTAAAAACGGGCGGCGAATATCTTATTCTGGCTGCAAATCTTATTGAGACAATAAAGACGAAAACCGGACTGCTTGATATGACGGTAGTAAAGACCGGAATTAAAGGCGCGCTCCTCGAAAAATTGAAATACCTGCATCCGTTTATGGGGTGGGAAGGGCTCGTCATCCTGGGCGAACATGTTACCGACCAGGACGGGACCGGCTGTGTCCATACCGCGCCGGGCCACGGGGAAGAAGACTTTTTCATCTGTAAAAAATACGGCATAAAACCGTTAAGCCCCATTGATGATGCCGGCAGGTTTACCTCCGAGGTAAAACTTTTTGAAGGTAAAAAAGTTTTTGAGGCCGATCCGCTGGTTATTGAGCTTCTGAAAGAAAAGGGAGTGCTCCTTTTTGAAGAAAAAATAAGCCATTCTTATCCGCATTGCTGGCGGTGCCGTAAACCGGTTATTTTTAGAACGACGGAACAATGGTTCTTGAATGTGGAACATAAAGAACTCAGGAAGAACATGCTTGAAATGGCAGGAAAGATAAAGTGGTATCCTGCGACCGGTGAAAACCGGATAAAAGGCATGCTTGAAAGCCGGCCTGACTGGTGTCTCTCAAGACAGCGTTTCTGGGGCGTTCCCATCCCGGTAATTTACTGTGAAAAGTGCTCCGAGCCGGTACTGGAAGAAAATGTTTTTTCAAAAATTACCGGGTTAATAGGGAAAGAAGGCAGTGAAGCCTGGTTTACCCGTCCGGCGGCTGATTTTTTACCGGGCACCTATGTCTGTAAGAAATGCGGGGGAAAAGAGTTCAAACAGGATACCAATATTCTTGATGTCTGGTTTGATTCCGCCTGCTCGCATTTTGCGGTGCTTAAAGATAATCCGAAACTTGATTGGCCCTGCGAAATGTATCTCGAAGGGAGCGACCAGCATCGCGGCTGGTTTCAGGTCTCGCTTATAACGGCCGCCGCGCTTGAAGGGAAACCTTCCTTTAAAAATTGTTTGACGCACGGTTATGTCGTTGACGGTGAAGGGAAAAAGATGTCTAAGTCGCTCGGGAACCTGATAACCGGCGAAGAGGCCTGTAAAAAATACGGCGCGGACATTGTCCGGCTCTGGGTGGCGGCCTCGGACTATGCCGATGATGTTCGTTTTTCCGAAGAGATACTTGCGCGGCTTATGGATGCTTACAGAAAACTCCGCAATACCGCAAGGTATCTTTTAAGTAATCTTTATGATTATAAGCCCGGCGAAAAAGACCCGCCTTACGAAAAACTCACGGACCTGGATAAGTATATGCTCAACCGGCTCCAGGAAGTCATCAAAGAGGCCACGGGCTATTATGAAAAGTATGAGTTTTTCAAGTTCTACCAGGAAATTTATAATTTTTGCGTGGTGGACTTAAGCTCCTTCTATATGGATATACTTAAAGACCGCCTCTATGTCAACGCGCCGGACTCGGAAATAAGAAAGGGTTCCCAGTTTGTAATGCATAAGATATTGCTGGCGCTCACTAAGATGCTGGCGCCGGTGCTGGCTTATACGGCCGAAGAAATCTGGCAGGAAATGATAAAACTTGGTTCTGCCGAAAAGGCTGCAAGCGTGCATCTGGCCGGCTGGCCGGTTTGTGAAGAAAAATATCTCAGCCCGGAAATTAAAAATAAATATGAAAAGTTAATTGCGCTTAGAGCGGAGACACTTAAACTTCTTGAAGGCCTGAGAAACACCAAGGTCATCGGCCATCCTTATGAAGCAAAGGTGGTTTTAGGCATCAAAGAAGAGGCGGATTATAACCTGTATAGGTCTTACGAAAATGAATTACCGGGAATATTTATAGTCTCACAGGTTGCTCTTAGCCTTACCCGGGGCCCTAAAGATACGATAGAGGTAACCAAGGCTGACGGCACAAAATGCGAAAGGTGCTGGAATTTCAGCGGCTCGGTGGGTAAAGACGAAAAACATCCGCTCCTTTGCGCAAGATGCGCCTCTGTTTTGAAGGAGATAAAGCAGTACTGAAGCTATGTGGATGAACCTGGTTATCATAGGCGTGGTGGCTTTAGATCAGCTGGCTAAATACTTTATCCAGTCCCGGATGTTCCTCAATGAATCCGTACCGGTACTCCGTGATTATTTTCATATCACCTATATTCGAAATAAGGGGGCGGCTTTCGGCATGCTCTCGGAGCTGCCTGCGGGTTTTAGAATCCCGCTTTTTTTGGCCGTAGGCGCCGGCTTCATAGTATTCGTTTTTTATTTTTATAAAAATATACTAAAGGAAGGGTTTCTGGTCCGGCTCTCTTTTTCTTTAATTGTCGGCGGGGCTATAGGAAATCTCATTGACCGCATTTTTCTCTCGGGTGAGGTAAGGGATTTTATCGAGCTGGGTTTGAGTCCCTCCCTGAAGTTCGCGGTCTTTAATATTGCAGATTCAGCCATAACCGTGGGTGTTTGCCTGCTGCTGGTGTATTTTTTGAGTATCAAAGGAACCGGGGGTAAAAATGCATCCTGAACTTTTCAAGCTCGGGCCGGTGACTATTTATTCCTATGGCTTATTTGTAGCGCTGGGATTTTTTGCCGCCACGCTCCTGGCGGGTTATCGCGCTAAAAAAGCAGGCCTGCCGGCGGATAAAATAACCGATCTCAACATCTATTCTTTTCTTGCCGCAGTCTTAGGCGCGCGCCTGCTCTATATACTTACCGAGTTGAAATATTACAGGCAATATCCGGAGCAGATATGGAAGATCTGGGAGGGCGGCCTTGTTTTCTACGGCGGCCTTATCGGCGGACTTTTATTTTATTTCTGGTATACCCGGCGGCAAAAGCTGGAGCCGTTTATGATAGCCGACCTTTTAATTCCGGGCGTCGCGCTGGGCCAGGCTTTAGGCCGCCTAGGCTGTTTTTTTAGAGGCTGCTGCTACGGCGTGAAAAGTGAAAAGTATGGGGTAATTTTCCCGGATATCGGCGACAACCTGCCGCATTTGCCGACCCAGCTTTTTGAATCGGCCGCGACACTTTGCATCTTTATTCTGCTTATGCTTAGAAAACCCCGCTACAAAGGGGAACTTCTTATTTTGTATCTCCTGTTTTATTCTTCCTTCCGGTTTATGATTGAATTTTTAAGAGCCGATGAACGGGGCCCTGTAATATTAAATATTTTTTCTGTTTCCCAGGTTATAAGCCTTGGTATTGCCGTCGCGGCGGTTATTGTCTATAGCAAAAAAAGAGGGAAGCAAAACTGATGCGAAACACCGTATTCGAAATAACCAAAGAGGAAAT
Source organism: Candidatus Firestoneibacteriota bacterium (assembly GCA_903928075.1). Lineage (GTDB taxonomy): Bacteria > Oederibacteriota > D2-FULL-39-29 > D2-FULL-39-29 > D2-FULL-39-29 > CAIYPD01. The sequence goes on along the minus strand of CAIYPD010000076.1, from coordinate 5,541 downwards.
TGATAAGAGGATAGATGTCATAGCGGCAAAACGGACCCGGAATTCGAGGACGGCCACCGGGCACTGGGCGGATGCAGGAAATGTTCTGGTTAACGGAAAACCGGTTAAACGCAGTTATAAACTTAAAGAAAAAGATATTGTCGAAATAACCATCCCGAAACCCGAGCCGATGGGCCTTATTGCCGAGAACATTCCGCTCGATATTTTATTTGAAGACAGCGAGATAATAGTAATCAATAAACCCGCAAAAATGGTGGTGCACCCCGCTTGCGGAAATTCTCACGGCACCCTGGTAAATGCGCTGCTCTTTCATTGCAATAAACTTTCAAAAGAAGGCGGCGAGATCCGCCCCGGCTTAATCCACCGGCTCGACAAAGATACTTCCGGAGCGATAGTTGCGGCGAAAAATGACTATGCCCACAGATTTATTTCCAAACAATTCAAAGACCGGGAAGTCGATAAGGTTTATACGGCGCTGGCCTGGGGTGTTTTTGCCGATAAAAGCGGTTATATAAATGTCCCGATAGGCCGTAGTGATTCAGACAGAAAAAAGATCGGCGTTAAGACAAAAAAGGCCAGAGAAGCTTACACCGAGTACAAAGTGGTAACCCAGTACGAGAAGACCGCCTTACTTGAAGTTACAATAAAAACCGGCCGGACGCACCAGATACGGGTGCACCTTAAACATATCCATCATCCCGTAGTCGGGGATGCGGTTTACGGGGGAAAAGATCCTCAGACCGTAATAGACCGGCAGGCTCTTCATTGCTCTTTCCTGGCTTTTATTCATCCCGGGACCAAAAAGAGAATGGAATTTAAAGCAAAAATGCCGGAAGATATGCAAAAAGCTATTAAAGCGTTTAGCTCATAAAGTTATTCGGGCCTAATAGGAGGAGTTTTGAAAAATAACCTAATACTTATATTGCCAGTCTTTTTGGCGTCCTGTATCTATATAGAAGCGGCAACAAAAATCTCGGCCTCCGCCTCCCCGCTTAGAGTTACAGCCGGGGAAGAAGTGCAGATAACGGTATTTTGCGTGGACACGGCTACAAATGCTCTCCAAAAAGGAGTTCTTGTAAAATTTTCTGTTGCCGCCGGCGGCGGTAAGGTTATGCCCGCCTCCGCAACCTCCGGGGAAGACGGAAAAGTCAAAGCTAAACTTATAACCGGTTCTAAATCCGGCACTAACGCGGTCAAAGTGGAAGGTGCGGGCCTGAATACGGTTTTTGTTTCCGTAAACAGTGAAGCCCTGCCGCCCGCCGGATTTACCGTGAAAGTCGAACCGGATAAAATTTATTCCAACCAGACGGCTTCTCTGCTGGTAATTGTTAAAAACGCAAAAGGCGAACTTTTCAAAGATGCCGAAGTAAGGATCAATCCTTCTGCTCTGGTTACGGCCGCGCCGGCTTTAGCAAAAACTGATTCTTCGGGCGCGGTTAAAGCCGTTTTGAAAGCGGGCAAGCAGACGGGAGTTGCCAGGATAGAAGTTATGGTCCTGGGGCTTGACGCCAAAAATGTTGATTTTGAGGTAATGCTGCCGGCGGCAAAAAATATAGAAACCTCGGCCGGCAGTCTAAATATAGGGACCAGAAATAAGACAACCTTAACAGCCAGAGTTATAGATACCTCCAATGAACCCATGAGCCGTGTGCCCGTAAATTTTCAGATTGACAGCGGTGATGCGGTTTTGAGCGTCAACCAGGCAATTACCGATGCGAAGGGTGTCTGCAGTGTGGAACTCACCGCGGGAAACAGCGCGGGGGTGGTCGTGGTAAAGATAGGAAATAATGATTTTAAAGCCGTTGATTTGAGGATAAATGTATCGGCCGTCATTATGCCTCCTGCGTTCCTCAGCGCCCGGGCGAACGAAACCGGTATTTTTGTCGGTGAAGAAACCACCTTAACGGCCGTGGTCGAAGACAAAGACCGCCGTCTTATAAACGGGGCCGCGGTCAACTTTGAGCGGATAAGCGGAGGAGGATCTTTGCTCTCCCCCTCAGGGAAAACAGATGGCGGAAAAGCGTCCACAATTTTTACTGCCGGCTTAGTTCCCGGGAAAACCGTGATAAAGGTGAGCAGCGGTACGCTTCCTCCCGTAATGCTCACAATAACCTGCGAGGCTGCAACAGGGCAGAGCGTTGAAGAAAAATCCGGCAAAGCTGCAAAAATATTTCTTTCGGCCGGCAATATGTATCCTGCTTTTATGTCTAAGCAGAGTGTCACTGCACTTATCACCGATGCGTCAAATTTACCGGTCTCGGGGGCCGAGGTAAAGTTCAGCTCTCAAGGTAACGCTGTTTCAGACGCAGCGGTTAAAACAGACTCTAACGGGGAAGCCGGCACGCTTGTTTCTTATACCGGACTCGGCAAACTCACCGTTAAGGCACAGAGCAAAGGCCAAAGCGGAAGTCTTGAGCTTAACTATAAAATGCCTGAATGGGTCTACCTGCTTCCTGTATTTATCCTGTTTTTATCAGTTATTTTCTTCTATTTTCTTAAAGCCGGGAGTTTAAAAAGAAAACTCCTTTCTTCTTCTACGGGCCTTAATTCCGACCTTTTTGTGAAACACCGGATTGGTGAACTCTTAGCCCGTAAAAAAAGTTTTGCGGCCTGTTTTATAGACATTGATGATTTTAAAATTTACAACACAGCGGCGGGTTTTGCCAGGGGTGATGAAGTAATAATTGCAGTTGCGGCGCTCCTCAGAAAAAATGTCCCGCCAACCGGTATTGCGGCGCATTTCGGCGGTGATGATTTTGTGTATATTTGCGAACCTGAAAGAGCGCGGGAGATTGCAGGTAAGATAACGGACGAGTTTGATGCAATACTTTTGTCCTTTTATTCGAAAGAAGACTACAAGAACGGGTACAGCACGGTAAAAAATAATGACGGCATGCTCTTTAATTATCCTTTGATGAAACTGTCTATTGCGATTGCGGAACCGGAAAAAGCTGCCGCAAAGACCTATAATGAATTGTTTGAGTTCGCCGGGAAGTTGTTAAAATCCGCAAAAGCAAAGAAAAAAGAAAAAATTGTCGGAGACTGCGACGATGAAGCTGAAAGAGGGGCGAAGAAAGTGAGGGTTGGCTGGTTTGCAACCGGGGTTTTTATTCTGGCTCTGCTGCTGCCGGGTTTTTTTAATGCGGAAACTGATACTTCGAAAAAATTGAAACTTTCGGCGGTGCCGGAGTCGGCGGGGACGGGACAAACGGTAAGGCTTATCGCAAGGCTTACCGATAATAAGGACCGGCCTATCTCCGGAGCCTTTTTACTTTTTGAAGATTTAAACAAGGGCGCGGGCACTGCCGGGGGTTTTTCAAAGGCAGGTGCGCGCACGGGCAAAGACGGTAACGCGGAAACTTTCTATACTGCCGGTGAAAAGACCGGTAAAGCCCTGGTGCAGGTTTCCTTTAAGGGGGAGGTTTTCTCCACCGCTTTTGTAGGTGTGCAGGCTAATTATTTGTGGTATGTTTTTATACCGGCAGTTTTTGTTTTATCAGGCTTCATGATATTTTATATTCTTAAACTCCTGAAACTGGAGTTTTTGTTCCGGGGAATAGATCCAGAAACAGGACTACGCACCCGCGTTTCGGCAGAAAATAAAATGAGAGCGCTTTTTACGGCAAACGAAAAATTTCACGCCATTTTTATTGATTTTAGAAATTTTGCCGGTTTTAACCGTGAATTCGGCTACGCCGAAGGCAAGAAAGCCGCAAAAATAATGGGAGAGCAAATTAAATCCATCATAAAAGAATTTGCGCCGGTGGACGGAGAGGTCTTTTTCTACGGAGAGGATAAATTTGCCGTAGTAACAAAACAAGCCGGCGAGGAGATTGCAAAAAATATTATGGAAGAGATGGAGATTCATATACCTCTTATTTGCCGGGATAAAAACGCCAGTTATTACCTGCTGCACACCTCAGTGGCTCTTGTTTTTGCGGATTTAGTCGGCGTTAAAACACTCGGTGAAATAATGCAAATTGCAGGAGCCCTTAATTCTGAGGCAAAAACCAGATCCGGGAGCACGCTTTTAAAGGGCTAAAAAGTTATTGACTATTGGTGTTCTTTTAAGTAAAATCAGGAGCATAATGACTGTTGAACGCACTTGGCATTATGTTCAAAGATCAAAAAGCAAGAAAAGGAGGATGTTTAAATGGTCGATATGAAGGAAATTGCGGATGCCGTTATAAAAGGACAGGCGCCGAAGGTCAAGGAACTTGTTGCGAAGGCTTTGAGTGAGAAGGTTTCGCTTAACGATATTTTGCAAAAAGGTCTTATAGGCGGGATGGGCTTTATAGGAGAAAGATTTAAGAAAAATGAAGTTTATGTTCCTGAAGTACTTATTGCAGCCCGGGCCATGAAAGCCGGAATGGAAATCATGAAGCCTTTGCTTGCCAATGCAGGCGTACAGCCGCTCGGAGTTGTTGTTCTGGGTACCGTAAAAGGGGACCTGCATGATATCGGCAAAAATCTTGTCGGTATGATGCTTGAAGGCGCGGGTTTTAAGGTAATAGATGTAGGTATCGACGCCGGCCCTGATAAGTTTATCAATGCCGCTAAAGACAACAAAGCTTCCGTGATTGCTATGTCGGCTTTGCTCACGACTACCATGGTGGCGATGAAGACCGCAATGGAAGAATTCAAAAAAGCGGGTGTAACCGCAAAAGTAATGATCGGCGGCGCACCTCTTACCCAGTCTTATGCCGATGAAATTGGCGCGCAGGGTTATGCGCCGGATGCGGCAAGCGCTGTGGATAAAGCAAAACAACTATTATAAAAACTTTCTGTTGTTTACAAAACTGCATGAGCGGAGTAGAAACACCGCTCATGCTTTTTTTTGACCTATGACTATTAAAACCGGGGACACCTTAATAGGTTTTGTGGAAAAAATTCTTCCTTATGGGGCTTTTATGAGCCTTCCCGGGGGCTGCAGCGGTTTGCTCCATATTTCCGAAATGAATACCACAAGCACAAAAAATATGAATGATCTTTTGAATCCCGGGGAGCAAGTGATGGTAACAGTTATCAAAGTCAGCCCTGAAGGAAGAATCTCCCTCTCTGTAAAAAATTCCGGCCAAAACGCAAAAGACCTCCCGCCGAAAGCATTAAAAACCTCTGAGTTGTTCGGAAGAACCGGAGTAGTCATAGAGGAAAATAAAAATTTCGAAGACCAGTTAAAACGCTTTGTCAGAAAAAGCCGCGGGAATCTTACGGATGCACAAAAGCAACTCGACCGCAAACTCGGAAGAAAGAGGAGACGAAAGTAAAACCCGCGATTATATACGGGTTGTTGTGATTTATACCGAAAATAGAAGGAATCTGCAGGTTAAAACGGGTCTTAAAAAAGTTGACAATAGATAGAGAGCACGGTATAATTTAACTATTAATACGCGGAAAAAGTGATCTGCCCCCAGATATTGTACCAATTTCTAGTTGAGACTGAAACATAAGTTTGCTTTTCCCATCCAGGAAGTTGCCAGCAAAGACTCAGGAGCCGGCGGTCTACCACCAAGAGAACTGTGAGGCCTGATAGTGTTGTAT
>CAIYPD010000075.1 GCA_903928075.1 Candidatus Firestoneibacteriota bacterium | reverse complement strand
TTTTACTTCTCGCTACGCTTTTCTTTTTACCTTTCGTGCTCGCTTCTGATCAAAGTTCCAAGTCAATTCGCGCCCAAAACTCTCTAAATTTACCCGCTTTTTCCTTCATTTTTTCATTTACTGTTTGACACTACCGGTCGATTCCTCGCAATGACAGCTGAGGGGAGGGATGATATATTTGCCAGCTGTCAGCTATATTCGTCACTAATCTTGTCTTTGCTCATTTGTATTTTTAATTAGTAATTAGTTATCAGGAATTAGTAATTATTATTCCTCCATCCGTCTTATAGGCTGATTTTCAGCAAAACTACCGAATGTTTCTTGACGGTTACATTCAGGCCTGTGACCGGCTTAAACGACTTTTCTGCCGTCAATTCAAGATTTCTTGTTTTGTCCAGCACATACTGTTTGCTGTTCAAAACTTTCTTTGCTTTACCGTTCAGCATAATTTTATAACCGCTTTCTTTTGCTGAGAAGTTGCTTATAAGCACCGCCAGCTCTCCGGTTTTTTTATTTAAGCCGGCGCAGCAGAAGAGGCCTTTGGGTTTGCCCGTTACCTCTGCTTTTACTCTCTCTTGATGTGTGTAAAGTTCATTAAATGCTTTAAAAGCGTAGTAATTTTTCTGCGGGACGCCGTAAACATTAAACAAACTCCAGAAGGATGAGGGCTGCCCGTCATAAAAATTGGCTAGGGTGACAGGCAGATCCTGGAGCATAATGAGTATTCCGGCGTCAAAGCTCGCGCCTTCCGCGCTTTTGGTTCTTTCAAAAGTTCTTTCGGTATTATATTCATTCCCGGCGCCAAAGGCCGGTCTTTTAGCGTCGTGCGGCCAGTAATTCCATTCGTTGAAATGGCTTTCCGCCTTTGAATAACCGTATTTGTCCAGGAGCGCTTTTGCATAATGTGCGTTGGCCGCTGTTTTTTCCGGTTTGTCGGTATAGGTGTGCCAGGAGAAAAAATCAAGCGGCAGCTTGTTTTTGTTGCAGTATTTAAAGAATTTGAGGTCAAATTTGGGGTTGACCATGGTGGCGGCAAAACCTCCGACCAAAAGTCTTGGGTTGTGCTTTTTTATTACCCTTGAGGCGGTCTTATAGAGTTCAAAATATTCCTCTTTTGTCCCTGTCCACATACAGTTTTTCGTCGGGTTGTCGGGTTCGTTCCAGATTTCCCAGTATTTGATGCCGTATTTAAAGCCCCCGGCCCAGCCCTCGTTGTAATGCTTTATGATACCTACGCATATTTTTGCCCATTTATTAAAGTTCGCCGGCGGGTGGACATAGTATTTTTTCTTTGTATGTTCGATGCTGGCCCCAAGCCGGTAAACTATCTTTGAACCGCAGGCAATGATGGATTGAATGTAGGTGTCAGTTTTTGAAAAGTCATAACTCCCCGGGTCGGCCGGGTCTTTCGTAAAATCTGGAAAGATTGTATATATGTCAACTTCCCTCGGATGCGGCCAGTTTGGGTCGTGAAGGCGGACATAGGGGAAACCGCTTTCCTTATAATAATTTGAGACATCAGTAAGCGAGCCATAACAGACCGGCCCGTTATTTACCCCGTGAACCGGTTTTATTTTCCCAGTAAGTACAGTAGCATTAATATTTATATTTTGCATTTAAATATTTTAACACTTTTAAAAGTGAGAAGCAATAAGTACTGTAGGGTTTATAAAGTGCGTCTAAAAGTCTGTAAAGGTCCATAAAGTCTATAAGGTCTAAAATCGTTGAAGGATATTTCTTTGTTTAATCTGTGTAATCAAAAAGATTTGCAATCAGTGGAATCTTTTTCATAAGGTCCGTAAGGTCTAAAATCTTTGTAGGGTATTTATATAATTGCAAAACTCTTATCCTGCGAAGCAGTCCGCCTCAGGAGGGTTGTCATCTTGTTATCTTGTTTTCTTGTATTCTGTTCCTGTCCTTTGTACTTCGTAGCGTCGCCGGTTACTGCGACGCGCGTCGGATTGACAGCCGACGCTACGAAAAGGTCGCTGAACTTTTTCTTGTCCCTTGTGCCTTGTCCCTGCTCTTTATTTAGTAATTGTTTTTTTTATTCGAATAGCGTATAAACAGCTGTATGCT
>CAIYPD010000074.1 GCA_903928075.1 Candidatus Firestoneibacteriota bacterium | reverse complement strand
TTGATATTGTCGTCCGTAACTCTTTAAAGCACTACCCGCCACAGGAGGGCCAGTCTTTTTGGAGGAAGTGGTAAGATTTTAGAAATTTTCGTTAATATGACCACAACGCTTCTGTTTAGTGCTTAGAATTTTGATCTTAGAATTTGCTTTTAAGGGGGTTTTTATGAACCGTCACTTTGACGAAGAACTGGGAGAATTAAAAGAACGCCTGCTTTATATGGCTTCGGTTGTTGAGTCTATGATTAATTATGCCATAAAGTCTCTTGTAGACCGGAAAGAGGAACTTATCAAAGAGGTTTACACCCACGAGGATGAGGTGAACAAAATCCAGGTTGAGATTGACGACAAATGCCTGAAACTCATTGCCTTACACCAGCCGGCGGCACAGGATCTGCGTTTCATTACCGCTGCTATGAAAATAAATGCTGAGCTTGAGCGTATGGGCGATCAGGCGGTCAATATTGCGGATTCCAGCGTAAAGCTTCTTAAACAGCCGCCGTTAAAACCCCTTATTGATACTCCCAGAATGTCGGAACTGGTAAAAAAAATGGTAAAAGATTCCCTTGACTCTTTTGTTAAAAAGGATGTAGAACTTGCCAAAAAGGTCATGGCTACAGACGACGAGGTTGACGACCTTAAAGACCAGATCTTCCGCGAGCTCCTTACATATATGACCGGCGATTCCGCCAATATAAGCAGGGCGCTTGAACTAATTCTTATTTCGAGACATCTGGAAAGAATAGGCGACCATTCTACAAATATCGCGGAAGATGTTATTTTTCTTGTGGAAGGAAGGGATGTCCGGCATCATTTGAATGTCAAAATATAGGTCTAACAGGCTGCTGAAAAACTAAAACAATGGACATTAAGCAGCCTGTTACCTCGCCATTTGCTCTCAAATGGCGGGTAAAATGATCAAAATTGCAGCTGAAAAAGTCTTAAAAATGATTTTTCAGCAACCTGCTAAAGATTAACTTCCTAAAAGTGTGTTCTAAATATTTGAACGGTATTTTACTTAAAAAATATAGTATCTAAGGCCGGAGTTTATCAATAGATTTGGTCTTGGGGTGCTGTTTCTTATGTCCGCGCCGCCTTCAGCAAAGAACTCAACCGGACCTACCAATATCTCAAAGCCAAGTTTGGTTTCAAAAAAAACGATCCCTTCGTTTCTTGTAAAGCCGTAACTTCCTCCGGCTGAAACCGTAACATACCCGTTAAGCAAACTTTCGGGCGATGGGTAATAAAATCCGCTGATTCTCAAACCAAGTTCATTTGCACCGCGCATCATCGCAAAGAAGGGGCTAAAATTTACCGCAAGATTCTTTGAGTCAGTCAGTAATTTGTAGTTTACGGCGAAGAACCAGGTATTAGTGTAGTTTGCGGAAATATATTTGTCCACAAAATCATATAAAGAAACTTCCAGGTTTAAACGCTCGTTTTCAGAACGGAGAAGCTCAGGCTTTCCAGTTTCTTCGGGGGTTTTAGTTATCTCAGCCTTGTCGTTTGAAACCTCTGCTTTAATCCCTGCAGTTTCCAGAATCTTTGTCGAACCTGCTATAATGTTTCTAAGAACCCCTACAACAGATACACTGTCAGCCGCGCCGGTGTATTTGGAATATAGTTTTTTTCGTGACCTGCCGTCAAAAATATAATAAGATATTGAAAAACCGGCATCACTCTGTCCGATATAGCAGCAAATTATTTTATCTGTTTTAAGCATATCTGCAGCTTTTTCTATGCTCTCTTTGTTGTTTTCTTGGATGTTCAAATTAACGGCGTTAACATTACTTTGTGGCAGGATGGAAATTCCTTTTACTTCCTTAAGTGCGGTATAAATGGTTTCTGTGAAAATAAGTTTTTTAATGGAGGAGATAGCAGCTGAATTGATGTTGGCTATGGCCACTACAGGTTTTTTCTTATCAATCTGTGCCTGAGTCGCCCCCAAACTCAAAACCGGTACTAAAACAAGGCAGAGAGCCAAAGCAAGTTTCCTCATAGTTTTGTCTCCTTTGTTCAAGGTAAAGTTAAATAATTATACTATAAAAAATATAATTATGGAAGAGGAACTATACCTCAAATACACCTACTAAAAGAAAGGTAAATCATTGACAAATTATAAGATCAAAATTCTAAGCACTAAACAAAAGCGTAGAAATTATATTATATATAGTCATTTCGAGTCCGCCAACCAAAATATTTGGCGAGACGTGGTACCCCTACCTTAATGTATTCCTTTTGTAGTTTCCACAACAGAGCCTGGTAAACAGAAAAATCCATTTCTAAAAGAATATATCGGGAAAAGTGTGACTGTCACAAAGGGACTGTCACTCGGGGACAGACGAAAGAGCTAACTAGAAAATCAATCCGCCAAAAGAAAGGCGGACAACGACAATATTTCAGTGATGTGTAATATTGTCTTGACAATATTATATATATGTGTAATAATGTCAATATGAATAAACGCATAGATAGGTACATAGAGGAAACAGCGTTTTCTGAGAGGTTTTCACGGCAGATGAGGTTTATCTCCGGGCCAAGGCAATCAGGCAAAACCACTATTGCTAAAAGCGCGCTTGAAAAGGCCAAAAGCGGGGTTTATTACTATAATTGGGATAAAAGAGAAGTCCGGGAAAGATACAGAAAAGAGGTTGATTTTCTTGCGAAGGACCTGCTGAATAATGGGGACAAAGGAAGGAAGGTCAGCGTTTGTTTTGATGAGATTCACAAATATCCGAAATGGAAGAATATTTTAAAGGATTATTTTGACACCTATGAAACTAAATTGAATTTTATTGTTACGGGGAGCGCGAGGCTGGATATGTTTAATAAAGCCGGGGATAGTCTGGCCGGCCGTTATTTTCTCTTCAGATTGAATCCTCTGATACTTGCCGAAGTGCTGGGAAAAAAGTATGAAAACATATTGCCGGACAAAACGGTGCTGAAATATGTGGAAAGGAATATTTCCGGAAAAAAATGTGAACAAAAGGCGATGGAAACTCTGATGCAATTCAGCGGATTTCCGGAACCGTTTCTGAGGCAGGATGCAGTCTTTTCAAAGGGCTGGCATGCTGAATATCTGGAAAAAGCAGTAAAAGAAGATTTGAGAGACTTATCAGCCATACATCAACTGCAAAAAGTGTCAGATCTCGGTTATTTAATGCTTTCGAAAATAGCCTCCCCTCTGTCTATTAATTCTCTCAGGGAGGATCTTGAGCTTAATTATAATACTGTTAAAAATTATGTAAAATACCTGACACTTTCCTACGCCATATTTGAAGTGCCTCCCTATTATAAAAAGGGCCGCCGGCTCGTTAAAAAGGAAAAGAAAGTATATTTCTATGATTGGGTCTCTGTGCAGGGAGAAGCTGAGAAATTTGAGAATTATGTTGCTGTTGAACTAAAGTCCAGGGTGGACCTCTGGAATAGCGCCCTTGCTGATACCTATGCTCTATATTTTCTAAAAACCAGAGGTGAAATTGAAACTGATTTTCTAATAACCAGGAATGGCCTGCCTTATCTTCTTCTTGAAGCCAAATATTCTTCAGAGAATATAGAAAAGCATCACTATCTTCATTCAAAAATGCTTGAGGGAGTTCCCTATGTGCAGTTGGTGGCAAAGGAGAATGTCTTGAAAGTCGAACAGGAAAGGTTTTTTGTTGTTTCCGCTTCAAGGTTTTTTGCCTAATAAAGTAAAGAAAACTCCTTTAAAACAAATTCTAAGCAAAGCTTTTCTCGATATGAATGATATAAACATGTCGACAGTCGTCAACATAGCGAGATAAGATCAAAGCTCTAAGCACTAAACAGAAGCGTTGAGAACATATGGCAGACCAAATTAGAAACTTGAAACTTTGATCCTTGACCAAATAGTTATGTAATATATCCATTAGGTATGTTAATATATTGAAAATTATTGTTTTGTTAAAAGAATTCTCAATATTCTTTTTAAAAAAGTTATTAATCAGAAAACACGGAGGGGCTATGCGGAAAATAGTTGTGCTGTTGGTTGCGGCGGGGATGTTTTTTCTTCTGGCTGGGCCTGTTTCTGCGGAGGAGAAAGATAAAGATACCGGTGGCGGCTTGAGTTCTATCAAACCGGCGGATAAAGAGAATATAGATGAAATTATTAAAGGCGTAAAGGACGAAATAGAAAAATTAGATAAAGAAAAGAAAGACAAAGAGGAAAAAGATAAGAAAGATAAAAAAGATAAAGATAAATCAGAGGGGAATCCGCCGCCTTATCAGAAACCTCCTCAGGAAGCAGCGCCGGCCGGGCAACCGGTCAATAGTGGTTTTGACGGGACTTTTGGTGCGGTTTCAATAGACGGCAAGATGTATTATATGCTTGCGTTTCTCTATGAACTCGGCATAGATAAGTTTGCGGCCGGTTTTGATGTCAGGCTTACCTGGAATGATGATGGCCTTAAAAAAGATGATTGGAATGACTGGCAGAAAGCCATCTCAAATATGTTCAGGTATATCAGATACGGGCAAAAGGGCGATTCGTTCTATGCTAAGCTGGGTATTCTTGATAATTCGACTTTAGGGCACGGTTTCATTATGCGCCGTTACTCAAATATCGGGGCTGACCTTTATACGAGACGGTTTGGTACGGAATTGGATGTAAACTTTGGCGGCTTTGGTATTGAGACTGTGACTAACGATATAAATTGGGAGCGTCTCGTGGGCGGCAGGTTGTATCTCAAACTAATTCCTGAATTTCTTGAGATCGGCGCGACCGTAGTCTATGACAAAGACCCGACCTTCGGAAAATACACTTTAGACCCGCAGGGAAATCATCTGGTACTGGTAACTCAAAGTCCGTTTGTGGAATACGGCGCGGATATCGGTATTCCTCTGATAAAAGGAAACATTTTTAGCATGCTCGTTTACGGTGACTGGGCGAAGGTCAAAGATAAGGGGCAGGGTTTTGTGTTTCCGGGTTTTGCCGGAAAAGCATTGATATTTGATTACCGGTTCGAGTACAGAATACTTGATTCCGATTTTATTCCCGGATTATTTGACAATCAATATGAAGACAGAAGGCCTGTATCCTGGGCCGGGTATGTTACAGGAGGGCCTCAGGTCAAAGGCTTCTTTGGTGAACTGGGCTGGAAACTTATGAACTGGCTGAGGGTATGCGGTTCTTACGAAAAAAGTGAAGGCGGGCTTCCTTCGGTAAGAGGGGAGATAACCTATACCGGTAACTTTATTCCGAGAATCACCGAAGCTGCCGCGGGATATGAGCAAAGGGAAATTGTGACGCTTGATCTCAAAAATCCCAATACGGTTGTCTATGCAAGAGTCGGGTTAATGATTGCCCCGGGCGCTTCAATGGTCTTCACCACAAGACAGACTTACGATGCTCTTATAGGTGATTATAACCGCTCAACAATAATGGCTATGCAGATGAAGTTTTAACAGGCTGAAAAAAAATAAAATAAAAATAATGGACATTAAGCAGTCTGTTACCTCGCCGAACAGGATAGAAATTGAAGTGAAGTGAAGTAAGAAAAACTAAAGGCAACAATAGAAAATTGACTAACTATTTCAAAAAAAATGTTAAAGCAAATTTCGTTTTAAAAGTTTATGGCTGAATTCACATTCTTGCCGGCGGCTTTTTCCATTGCTCCCATTCTCTGTTTTTCCTCCGGTAAATTATGCTATAATATTCAAACCAAATATTTTGTTTTATGGAGTATCGTTTATGAGAATGATTGTGAACGGGGAAGAGAAGAGTTTTGGGAAGAACCTGAGTGTGGGTTTGCTGGTTGCCGAATATAAATTAAAGAAAGAAGGGGT
>CAIYPD010000073.1 GCA_903928075.1 Candidatus Firestoneibacteriota bacterium | reverse complement strand
TGTCATTGCGAGACGGCTTTATCGTCGTGGCAATCATACCACAATGTATCTTTAGATAAGGTAAAGCAATAAAGATTTAAAGAAACAGTAAGGTAGGGTCGCTTCACCGGTATTACAAGTTCCCTCCAAAAAGACTGGCGCTGTGCCCGCCAGTCTCTTTGGAGGGGGCACGGCGCGATGACAATGGTTTTAGAAAAGCTGCTCATTGACAATTAACACAATATGTGTTAACATTAACACGGAATGTGTTAATGGGGAGCGGATATGGAAGGGTTAATAACATCGAAGTCGAGGATAGGAGTTCTGACGCTTTTGGCTTTAAATCCACGGGAGGTGTTTTATCCCCGGGAAATAGCGCAAAGCGAAAGTCTGGCGTTTACGGCGGTACTCAGGGAGCTAAAACATCTTTCGGGTGCCGGACTGGTGGAACAGCTTATTAAGAACGGGAAAACCTATTATAGGATAAATGAACATAATCCTATATATGGGGACTTAAAAAATATAATAATAAAAACAACCGGTGCGGCGCAGGTAATAAAAAAACAGCTGGAGAAAGCGGAAGGAATAAGGCTGGCCTTTATTTTTGGTTCTTATGCCAAAGGCAAGGCAGGCCCAAAAAGCGATATTGACTTGTTAATCGTAGGTGAGGCCGGATTAAAGGAAGTATCTTCTGTTCTTGCGCCGGTGAAAGTAGTCTTAAAAAAGGAACTTAATTATTTTTGCTTTACAGAAAAAGAGATACAAAACCGCTTAAAAACAAAGGATTATTTTTTAAGAGATGTTTTAAAAGGAAAAGTTCTGTTCGTAAAAGGGAGTGAAAGTGAGTTTAAAAAGACTTTCAAGTGAAGGAAAACTTGAAAAGAAACCTGCAAACCAGGACGAGATAACAAAGCTTTTGCTTATGGTTGAAAGAGATCTTAAGGATTCAGTAGTAAAAGCAATTTCTGCTGATAGAAGGTTTGCAACCGCCTATAATGCAGCCTTGCAGCTTTCAACCATTATAATTAGACTAAATGGCTACAGAACAAAAGGCGCAGGTCATCATTATTCGACCTTTCTTGTATTAAAAGAGCTCTTAGGTGAAGATTTTGAAGAAATAACCGATTACTTTGACGCTTGCAGAGCGAAAAGAAACATAACAGACTATGTATCAGTAAATGTAGTTTCAGAGTCCGATGTGGAAGAACTTATAGACGAAATCAATAAATTTAAAAAAACAGTCATTATCAAAGCAAAAGAAAAGTTCCCTGAATTAAAGTAGATTTTTTAATGTTGGCAAATATTGTGCGGACAGTGACCGCACAATTTGAATAATGAAATTTGCGGCGTCTTTGTGTTAAAATGCATCATCGTAATTTGGTAGCCAGTCACTTAATAGTATTTTAGTTATTAATGAACTTAATTAGTCCACCTACGGTGAGATCTCGCCCTAAGGCGGACAATTTTGAGCGAAGTAGCGAAATCCGCCAACGCTTTGTGGCGGAAGCAATTTTGAGCGAAGTAGCGAAATCCGCCAACGCTTTGTGGCGGACAGTTTAATCGAAACCTGGAGGTTATTTAAATGAAAGAAGAACCTAAAGAACCAACGCTTTTGGACTACTGGAATATTGTTTACAAAGCATGGAAGTTTATAATTACTGTCACGGTTATTGTAACTCTTGCGGCTTATGTTTTTAGCTTAATGATGCCGAAAATATATACAGCAACTGCGGTTGTCTTACCGCCGGAACTCGAAGATATAAGTAAAGGCGGCTCAATGGTAAATAGGAGTATGTTTTCTCCGTTTGGCGATATGTTTGGCGGCGGG
>CAIYPD010000072.1 GCA_903928075.1 Candidatus Firestoneibacteriota bacterium | reverse complement strand
TATCGGTGGACTCCTCGCAATGACAGCAGAAGCAGTCAGCTATATTTCGTCGAATGCCCCACCTATCGGTGGACTCCTCGCAATGACAGCAGAAGCAGTCAGCTATATTTCGTCGAATGCCCCACCTATCGGTGGACTCCTCGCAATGACAGCAGAAGCAGTCAGCTATATTTGGTCAAAAGCCCCACCTATCGGTGAGCTCTCCGCCATGACAGCTTTTAGTCGTTGATCTTATAAACCTTACAAACTTTATAAACATTAGGGACCTTATAAACGTCATGTGGTGATAAATCACCACATCACACTTATATCTTCTGAGGTGTTCTCTATAACCATAACTTTTCTTATTTTATCTATCTTAAAGGCTACCTGTTTGCCGGCAAGCGTAATTACTTTGAGAAGTTTTGTGTTGAAGTTTTCCGGATCGCAGTAGACCGTCACCGTCGCTTTTTTTAAGCCGGAAATATCGAGTTTTCTATTTACCTCTACCGGCCTGGGCGGGCGCTGTTTAACGAGGATTACGGAGCATTCCTTCTGCTTTACAAATACCCGGCATTCATAATGAAAAGATTTGTCGAAGGTGTACTTGGCGGAATTATTCTCGACGATTGTTTCTCTTTCGGTAGCGACAGGCGCGCCCTCAGGGAAAGAAAGGTTGGTTACTACCGTAGAATCGGGTTTATGGCCGTTTAAGAAATACGCCCCCCGGCTCCTTGAAATAAAGAGAACAACCGGTGAACTGAGCGGCATTTGGACTTTTTGGTTGGAAACAAAAGCCAGGGTGGGATCCTTTACCGCTTCCAGCTGGCCGATATTTATCCTCTCCTGCTTAATACTAAAACCAAATTCACCCAGCATATGCCGGAGCCATTCTCCGGTGTTGTGAACTTTAAACTGGTCGTCGCCTATGGAGGAAACCTGGTCGGCCCTGCTTTCAAACGGCAGGGTGCCTCTTATCCAGCCGGCCATTCCGCCTTTCCAGGAATTTTGCTTCCGGATAAGCGCATAAATTCTTTTTTTACCATTCTGAGTGACAGAAACTTTTACTTTTGTGCACTTCTCTTTTTTCTTTAGAATCTCATGAACTCCACCGGCGCTTAAGAGTCCCCGGTGAATTATTACCCGTTTCGGAATTCCGCCTTTAAAAATATCTTCCTGCAAAGAGCCGGTGGGCTTAAGTTCGCCTTCCAAGGGTTCAGCGATTGAAAGATTTAAGAAGTTTCTTAATTTCTCTGAGGCGTATTTTGTATTTCCGTAGAAGAGCGCTTTGCCGCCTTTTTTAACATAAGAAATTATCCTGTTGGCGTATTTCCAGTCGGGCAGGGCAACAGGCACAATAAGCACATTATTACCAAAAACCTTAAGCGGGTCCTTTAATTTCATGAAATTAGTTGTAGATATTACAGTATTTAAAGGCAGGCCTTGTGAAACCGCTTCATTAATATAGACATCGTTAAGATTAAGCATGGGCGTAAGTTCCGGATGCTTTTCAATCATATCGTTGTATTCATGATAAGGATAGACCCAAACAGCGATGCCGGGCGCCGTCGGGAAGTCCTCCATGGCTCTACGCATATGAGGGATTATCTCGTTTGCCGTTTTTTCGGAGATATCGCCCCGTTCCGAACTTATAGACAGCAGTTCTATATCCGTAGGATTTTTGATTTTCCCTTTAGCGTCTATTCTTGCCGCGGAAAGGGCGCTGTAAATATCATAAGGTTCCCGGTTGTAGTAATAAATCCAGGGCCTCGAAACAAACCAGGGGTCTTCCACATAGAAGCGGTAGGGATAACTGTTTCCCGGCAGCTCCGCTATCCTGCTTAAGAAAATTGCTATCTCCTGACCCAGATTTCTTGAGCCCCACGGCGGATTGGGAGCGCAAATCTTTACCTTGCCGATTTTGTAAATATCTCTTAGGGGCACCGCGTCTTTTGCAATATCCAGCCCCACATTAAAATCCGTCCCTCTTATTTCAATAGGCAGGGCAGGGCATTCCTTTTTGAACTCACGCCAGAAGTCCAGTATTTCTTTGGCGGTTTGTTTTACTTTCCCGGGGTAATATTGACCGCCGTCAAATACTTTGCCTACCGTGTACCAGGAGTTGGGAGTGAAACCAAAACCGTTACTGAACCAGATGTAATCAAAACCTAAAGCCCGGGCCGTCAGGCGCGTCTGTCTTCCGAGGAATTCGCCGAACGGCGTGCCTTCGGGCAGGCCCTCAGGATAGCCGGCATATTTTAAAGTATCCGCATGCAATTTTCTGGTGAAATCGACAAAAGCCATAGTTCTCTTATATTTTGATTTAGGGCCGTTAGTTATTATTTCGGGGTGGAGTTTAAACCGCCAGGTATCAAAAACAAACTCAGGCCCGGCGCAGTAGGTAAGGCCCGCGGTTAGTTTTTTGTTAAACATTTCTTTCGCAAGCCGTTTAAAAGTTGCAACTATAACTTTAAGGTCTTTATATTTTATGACCGGCGGATTTTTTCTGTAAAGAAAAGCCGTGTTGTTACGGTAATGCGAAACATCCACAGGATAGGCATCTGAATCTAGGTTGCAGAACCCTATATACTTTCCCCAGTTTACTTCTTTGTTCATATTTCCGTCAAACTGAACTATCTCATCGCCGTTGCCGGTCCAAAAAAGCACGGAGATGGTCTCTCCCTGCTCTATCAATTTACTCCAGGAAGACAGTGCGTGCCGGCAGACCCTTTCAATTTCCCTTAGAGACATATTATCAAAAGGCCTTAGCCCGATTTCCAGAACCACCCTGTTCAACTTTGCCATTATATTAATTCTCCTTTACCTTAGCTTCTCCGCCAAAAAGCGTTGGCGGATTTCGCTATGCTCAACTTCTCATAATTCATCTTGTTTTTCTTCCATCTATTATCTATTTTTCTATTGTTCCATTGCTCTACCCCGGGAGAAGGTATGGATGAGGGTAATTTTTTTTTTCATTCGTTATCTATTATTCGTTGCCCGGTTATCCCATACTAGCACAGTAGGATATAACTTTCAATAAATGCAGTATTTCTGTATAATAAACGAGCAAAAGCTAAAGACGAAGGTTTATTGTTTTGAGAGGAAAAGACACTCAATCTAAAAAGGATCTATATGGCAACTATTAATAGCGATATAATTCTGGCGACACTCAAAAAGTATTGGGGTTATGAGAGCTTTCTTTCTTTTCAGGAGAAGGCGATACAATCCATCCTCGACGATAATGATACTCTGACAGTGCTTCCCACCGGCGGCGGTAAATCCATCTGCTTTCAAGTACCGGCGGTTATTTTGCCCGGAACCGCAGTTGTAATCTCGCCTTTGATCTCATTAATGAAAGACCAGGTAGATGCGTTAAAAGAAGTTGGTATTGACTCGGAATGTATCAATTCCTCCCAGGACAGAGCAACAAATGCCGAAGTGGCCGGACGGCTTAGAAACGGGACCCTCAAGCTTCTATATATATCACCCGAAATGCTGATGACCGAATATATGCAGGCAATGCTTAAATCCATTAAAATCTCCTTCTTTGCGATTGATGAAGCCCATTGCATAAGCCACTGGGGGCATGACTTCAGGGCCGAATATAGAAGGCTGTATTTAATAAAAGAAATATTTTCCGGTATGAAGATTCACGCCTTTACTGCAACCGCAACCAAGGAAGTCCAAAACGACATAGTAAGAGAATTAAAACTTGTAAAACCTCATATCTATATCGGCAGTGTGGACCGGACAAATCTTCTCTACAGAATGAACAGGAAAGAGGGCGACGGCTTTGAGCAGATAGTTGGAACTCTCGGCGCGCATAAAAAGCAGGCCGGGATAATATATTGTTTAAAAAGAGCGGATGTTGATAGCATCTCCGCAAAACTGAATAAGGCGGGTTTTAAAAGTCTTCCTTATCATGCCGGACTTACGGATGAAGAAAGAAAAAGCAATCAGGATAAATTTTCCACGGAAAAAACCGATATTATTGTAGCGACGATTGCTTTTGGCATGGGGATTGACCGTTCCAATGTTCGTTTTATCATCCACGCCGCTATGCCGAAATCTATTGAGCATTACCAGCAGGAGACAGGCCGAGCCGGTCGGGACGGACTACCCGCATACTGTTATATGTATTACTCCAACCGCGATATGATAATCTGGGAATTTATTTTTGGCAAATCCGGCGGCAGTGAGATAATGTATGAAAAATTGAAAGAAATGTACGCGCTCTGCTCTATTCCTCAATGCCGGCACGCTTTTTTAACAACTTACTTTGGCCAGGAATATAAAACAGGAAAATGCAACGCCTGTGACTTTTGTCTTGAAGAGATAGACAGCATAGACAACGCAAGTGAACTCGCTATAAAAATCCTTAACGGTATTAAAGATGTCCAGGAAAGGTTCGGCGCTGAGCATGTGGCTCATATTCTTATAGGCAAGGAAACGGATAATATTAAAAAATGGAATCATAAGAGCCTCCCATCCTTTGGTTCTTTGTCTTTAGAAACCAAATTCGCCGTGCGCGCTATGATAGATCAGCTTTTAGCCCAGCATTACCTCGTCCGCACCGGCGAGTACTATACTATTTCTATTACCGATGAAGGAAGACGGCTTTTAGCCGGAGAAGTAAAACCCCTCCTAAACCGGCCGGTCGAAGGCAAAAAGAAAAAACAACTTGAGAAAAAGAAATCCAAAGCCATGGAAAAAGACTGGGGTGATGTTGATAGCAACCTCTTTGAAACCTTGCGCGCCCTCCGTTTAAGCCTTGCCGATAAAAAGCATGTGCCTTCCTATCTTATTTTCACCGACAAAACCCTTATAGACATGGCCACAAAAAAGCCCAAAACCCTCGAAGAGATGAAAGACATCTTCGGCATAGGTGAAACAAAACTCCGCCAGTATGGTAAAATATTCCTGGAAGCGATAAAGGAGAACGGGAAGTAGGGGGTAAGATTTTTTAAAGGGGGACAATTGAAAAAGAAAACAATACTTATATCTTTGATAAGCATTATTATAATATTTTTTATTTTGTTAATAACAATAAGACCTAAAAATACAAACATAAAAAAGAATAAAGAAATAATTAATACTAATTTAACTTATGAAGAATTGTTGAAAAGATCTCCTTCGGAAATACTAATATATTGTGCTCGAAATAAAAAAGTGGAAAATGTAGAAGCACTATTAAAATATTTAATTGAGAAGCATTCATCTGAATTATGCGGTTTTGAATGGGATGAAATTGATGAATACAGTGTCGGTGCTGTAGCAAGCTACCTTTTAGCCGAAGAATATGTGAAAAATAATAAATTTAATGAGGCATTAATAATTTGTAATGAAATGTTAGTAAAATATGAAAATAGCCTAGCAACAAACATGGTGTACGGAACACATGTATTTTGCGGTAATTCAAAAGCTGCAGCTTTATCCAAAATGGCGGAGATCTACAAAGAAAACATACATGATTATGTGAAAGCTATACAAATTGAACATAAGATCATCTTGAAGTTCCCTGGAGAAATCATAAGAGTTTGGGAAGGACAACAATATTTTGATAAAAATGCTTTAGAATATATAATTGATATTTGTAAAAGTCAAAAATATGATAGCAAAAATATTCTTAAACAATACTATATTGTTGTTAATGAAAGCAAAAGCGATATTTGCAAAGCAGAAGCATATCTAGGAATAGTTAACGAATATATTAATACAAGTAAAAATGAAGATGCAATTAAAACATTAAATATTATAAAAGAGAAATTTAAAGATCTCGTTGATTATAGTTATATGAATTATGATAAAGCTTATTATCTGATAGCATGTCTCAAAGAAGCAGAAATATATTCAGGTCATTTAAATAATAAAAAAAAGAAATATGAAATATATACATTGTTAACAGATAAATATAAAAATGAATTAAAAAAATATTTAGAACCAGAAGAATATCATAATTTTCAGGAATTTATTAAAGAATATCAGGTGGAGAAATGAAAATCGACCGAAAAGTGCTTTTAAAAGATATTCTAAAGTTTTTATGCGGCGCTTTTTTTGTTACAGCCGGGGTGAACTGGTGGATGTACTTCAATAATATGTCCGCCCCTTTCCCTTTTATGCCCGGGACAACAGTCTCCCCCGAGTTCTTAGGCCTTCGCGGGTGTATCCATTTCGTCCTCTTTTTGATTACGCTTTACTGTGGTTTCATAAAGAAAGCAAAGACATAACTCGCTGTCATCTATGTAAAAGTTTGTCAAGACGCAACAATCCTACCAGGGCAAAAATAAATGCGTTTGCCAAAACTCCTTCCATAGCCAATTAGCAAGTTTCACTTTTTGTTTTGCCTTTCATGCTTTTATTTACATTAATTT
>CAIYPD010000071.1 GCA_903928075.1 Candidatus Firestoneibacteriota bacterium | reverse complement strand
CATCGGAAGGGCTGTCACGCTTAAAATAAAATATAACGGGATAAATGACCCGAATATAGAAAAAAACCTTAGGATATTTGAACTTGATCCGGTCAGAAGTATGTGGAAACTGGTTTCGGAAGATCAGACGGTGGACATGGTCTCGAAGACCGTAAGTGTCTCCCTGGTGCATTTCTCTTTCTACCGTCTGGCGTACGCAGGCAAATACGGCTCTGACTTGAGTGATGTTGAAAGCTACCCGAATCCCGTAAGTTTCGATACTGCCGTGAATAATACGGTAAAATTTGTAAGACTGGTAGTCAACACGAATGTGAACATCTACACCCTAAGCGGGGAACTGGTACTTTCCCTGCCTGCCGGGACGAATAACGGTAAAACCTACAATGACGCGGCCAACGGCGTGGCGGAGTGGGATGGGACGAACACGCGGGGAGAGAAAGTGGTTCGCGGTCTGTATATGGTGTTGTTTAGAGACTCAGACGGCCACAAGTCGGTAAAGAAGATAGTTGTAAAATAGATAAATCTATTTGGCCAGTTTATAAGCAAAGCTTTTCTCGGGAGGAAAGATATATAAATGTCAACTATCGTTGACATAGCGAGATAAGGTTTGTAAGGTTTTTAAAGTTTGTTAGGTCTAAAATCATTGTAGGATATTTATGTAAGTGCAAAACTCTTATCCTGCGAAGCAGCGCGCCTCAGGAGGGTGTGCCATCAGCTGCGCTTTTAGCAGCCTAAAATCGTTGGGGATATTTATTAAAGGTCTGTAGGGACTAAAAGGTCTTTACAGGCCTTTTTCTTTTGTAGTCTTGTTGTCTTGTTATCTTGCTTGTACCCTGGTCCCTTGTGCCTCTAATTTATTAGCAATTGCTGAAGTGCTTTATTATCCTATTTAGCGTTCTTGCATTCATGGGGGTTTTTTTGGCGTTTGCTTTGACTGATTCTATTATCTCCAGTGCTTTCTCTCTGTTTATTCCCACCGGGGTTTTTCCGTAGATGCGCTCAAAATTCCTGAAGAATATTTTATCCAGGACTTTTTTCGGGAGTTTTATTCCTTTTATCGGCGCGGCCAGGGAGATGTTATAGACTTTCAAGTCGGATTTCTTAAAGAGTTTTAATTCCCTATCTGTGGTAAAGAATTCTTTTAACCCGACCAATATCTCAGCGTTTCTGTCTGTCAAATCTTCAAATTTTTCTTTTTTGGAAGGCACCGGGCCGCCGGTATAAAAGAGATCGGTTCCATAAAGTATCCTGTCCTGCCATTTAATAAAAAACTCCCTGGCTTTTTCAGGATTTTCAGAAAGCTTATAATAAAGTTCGGTCCCGGGGGTCATATCCACGCACATATTCGGGTATTTTTTAAAATAGCCCCCGACTCTTTCAAGGTTGTCGGCGAGGAACATAAAGTGGGCAAAGATAACCGTTAATTTCGGATTTTTCTTTAAGACCGCTTCTACCTGCCTTAATAGCTCGGGGAAGGTGACAAAGCCGCCTTTTGTGTAGTTCCAGCCTCTTAAATTTGAAAAAGCATCATCCGGCCGCCAGTATTCCGCCGGGTCGCCGACATGGAACAACAGGGGAAAATTCGTTTTTTCAAGCCGCTTAAAGAAACCGGAAAATACATTGTTATCAAAAGGCGTGTTTGTAAATTTGTAATAGGACGGTTTGCCGGTTATTATCTTAACGCCGTCAAAGCCGGCCGCCCGGAGTAGTTCTATCTGGTCTTCCAGGTCTTTTGCGGCACCGGCACTCCGGTTTATCAATTTTGTATAGTCGGAGGCCCCGCAAATGTAAACTCTCTTCGGGTATTTGCTCTTAAAATAGAGCTCTTCGGGATTAAAGTTTACCCGGTCCGTGTTGATAAGCGACATACAACAAGTTTTTTCAAACCCGAGTTTGTCCATAGTCCTAACTGCCTTCTCCATTTTTTCAATATTTTGAAAATGAATATGCCCGTCAATAATCTTTTGTTTCTTCATAAAAAGCTCCTTTTCGCTTTCTTTTTAGCTGTCATCTATGTAAAAGTTTGTCAAGACGCAACAATCCTACCAGGGCAAAAATAAATGCGTTTGCCAAAACTCCTTCCATAGCCAATTAGCAAGTTTCACTTTTTGTTTTGCCTTTCATGCTTTTATTTACATTAATTT
>CAIYPD010000070.1 GCA_903928075.1 Candidatus Firestoneibacteriota bacterium | reverse complement strand
GCCTCCGCCTGGCGTTCCCTCTCCTGTTCGGTTGATATGAGTTCAGTAGAAAATAAATCAGCCGAAACAGTCTGGTTCAAGGCGAACAATAAACTCAATAAAATAAAGCCCGGAGAGATAGTAAAGATATAGGATATGGGGAAGGGGCTGAAAGGTCTGTAAAGGTCCAAAGGTCCGTAATGTCCATAAGGTCTAAAATCGTTGAGTGATATTTATTATTTTTATCCATGTATCCATGCCCGCCGATCTCTTTGGAGGGTGTGTCATCTCTTTTCCTATCCGTGCCATCAGCCGACAGGCTTGACAGGCCTGAAACAAATCATTTCATAAACTCTCAAATTGTGCTAAAATAGCTATATGTTTATAGATAAGGTAAAAATATTTGTTCAGGCGGGTGACGGCGGGCGGGGCTGTATCAGCTTTCGCAGGGAAAAGTATATCCCTAAGGGCGGCCCGGACGGTGGTAACGGTGGAAAGGGCGGAGATATTGTCCTGGTCGGTACCAATAGTATGGCCACGCTTATTGATTTCAAGTACAGGCCGCATTTTAAGTCGGATTACGGCCAGCACGGGCTGGGCAGCAATTGTTACGGAAAAAACGCCAAAGATATAATAATAAAAGTACCGCTGGGGACAATAGTCCGGGATTTTAATACCGGCGAACTTTTAGTCGATATTTTGAAAGAAGGGCAGAAATATATGGCAGCCAAGGGTGGAAAAGGCGGACGGGGGAATGCTTCTTATATGACCTCTACCTTTCAGGCGCCGCGCATTGCCGAGCAGGGGGAACGGGGCGAATACCGTGACTTACTCCTTGAATTAAAGACCATTGCCGATGTCGGGATTATCGGTTACCCTAACGCGGGAAAATCCACGCTGCTTTCCAAAACAAGCAACGCCAATCCGAAGATAGCCAATTATCCTTTTACCACGCTCTCCCCGAATCTGGGGGTTGTCAAGATAGATGAGTTTACCAGTTTTGTCTGGGCAGATATCCCCGGACTTATAGAAGGCGCTTCCGAAGGACTCGGGCTCGGAGACGAGTTTCTCCGGCATATCGAGCGCACCAAGGTGCTTATTCATATGGTGGATGTTTCTGCTTACGGCCGGAGCCCGGTAAAAGATTACGAGAGTATCAATAAAGAACTTGCGGCTTACAGCAAAGAGCTGATGAAAAAACCGCAGGTGGTGGTAGCCAATAAAATGGATATGCCTAACGCGAAGAAGAACTTTGACAAACTTAAGAAATATCTTACCGGTAAGAAAAAGGGTAAACTTTATGCGATTTCTGCGATGAAAGGCGAAGGCCTCAAGGACCTGGTTTTTGCGGTCTATGAAAAAGTTAAAAAAATAAGAGACAAAACGGAATAAGCGATGAAAAAGTTTCCTGCCCCTGTAATGCCTATCATAATAAATCTTGAATCATCTACAGCATTACTGTTATCACAATAAACCCAAAAACAGCGGCAAAAATACTTGATTATGCCGGGTTTTTAAGGGTATATTATGTTAACTGAAAAGCGCCCAGGCAATGCTTTTTCCTAAAAGTATAAGGAAGGGAGCGTAAGTGAATAGCAGAGAAAGAATACTTGCAGTAATAGAACATAAACCTGTAGACAAAGTTCCAACCGATATTTGGGCTACGGAGGAGATATGGAAAGGCCTTGAAGAACATTTTGGGACCCAAAGTCGCCGGCTCATTAAAGACAGAATGGGAATTGACGGCATCGAAAGCATCGGCGTCGATTATACCGGTAACGACAGAAAGGACAAAGGTGATCTTAAAGCCGGTATTTGGGGGAGTTACTATCGGGAAATAATCCTTCCTGCCGGCGGAGTTTACCTCGAACAGGAAGTTTACCCTTTAAAGAATGTTAATGATATTGCGGCGCTTAAAGATTTTAATTGGGAAGACCCGCTTGCTTTTGATTATTCAAAAAGCGCAGAAGAATTGAAGAAAATTTATAAAGAACATGCTGTTATGTGCGGGTATATGGCGCCCTTCTACGATCTCTGGATACTTTTTGGGGTTGAAACAGCGCTTTTGAATCTGGCGCTCTATCCCGATTTTATGTGCGCCGTACTGGAAAAGGTTATGGACTACCGCTTGAAGCAACACAAAAAACTGTTTGAAGAATATAAAGGGTGCATGGATATCTGCCAGGTAACTGATGACTTCGGACAGCAGAGCGGGCTGGTGATGAGCATAGATATGATAAGGGAATTTTTCTGGCCGCACTATAAAAAAGCTATAGGGCTTGCGAAAGAATATAATTTAAAGATATTTCACCATGATGACGGCGGGATGGCGGAAATAATACCGGATCTTATTGAGCTGGGTGTTAATATTCTTAATCCTATTCAGTGGAAATGCGAGGGAATGTCTCTGGAACTGCTTAAAAAAAGATTTGGCAGCAAAATATGTTTTCACGGGACAGTCGAAAATCAGGACATCCTCCCTTTTGGAACTGCTTTGGAAGTAAGAAAGGAAACCAGAAAGAATATTGATATACTATTTAAGGACAGGACAGGCCTGATAATAGGGCCGTGCCATAGTATCCAGAGCGGGACGCCTATTGAAAATGTACTGGCTCTTTTTGATGAAGCGCAGCGGTATAAGATATAGAGAGTACCCGGTGTAGAACAATTGAACAATAGAGCATTAGAAAATAGAAGTCAAAAGGTAAAAACAGCGGGAAGTGTAAGAAGGAAGGGGGATTTTTGAGATTGATTCTGGCTTTTATATATCTTATAGTGCTCAAGATAAAAGAGACGCTCTATTCTTTGGGTGTTTTGAAAATTCAAACCCTGACTTGCAAGGTTATCAGTGTGGGAAATTTAACCTTGGGCGGGACAGGCAAGACGCCTGTTGTGGAGTATATTGCCAGGTATCTATCCCCTACCAGAAAGACAGCCATACTTACCAGAGGGTACAAACGGGAAAATAAAGCAGCTATACTTGAGGTGCTGCCCGGCAGCAGTCCCAGGGAATGCGGGGACGAAGCGGTATATCTGGCAAGAGAAACAGGCCTTCCCGTAATCGCTGCGGTTAACAGGTATAGCGGCGGAAAGTATGCTCTGGAAAAATTCGGGACGGCATTTTGCATTCTTGACGACGGTTTTCAGCGGAGATGGTCCTTATACCGAAATTTGGAAATACTCATAATAGATGCGTCTAATCCTTTCGGGAACGGAAAGCTGATTCCCGCGGGAATATTGCGAGAGCCGGTCAAAAGTATTATGGCGGCAGATATGATAATTCTTTCAAAAGTTGACGCCGCAAAGGATATGTCCGGACTTATGGCAACTATACACAGATGGAATGATTTCGCGGAAGTGATAGAGACCGTTTATGAGCCAGACCGTTTGTATAATGTGTTTGACCCGGCGGAGCGTATTTCTTTAGCTGAAATTGCAGGAAAAAAAGTAGTCACGCTTTCCGCGGTGGGGAATCCGGAATACTTCAGCAAGGTTGTCGGAAAATTAAACCCTGCCGGTATAGGCCGGCTGTCTTACAGGGACCATTATTCCTTTGCAGAAAAAGATATTAAAGAAATAAACGAAAAAGCGGCCTCTGCTGATTTGATAATCACCACGGAGAAAGACGCGATCAAACTGCAATTCCTGGATAAAACAAAGTTCGAAAAGAAACTTCTGGCTTTAAAAATAAATTTAGGTTTTATTAAGGGAGAAAAAGAATTGCAGGATGGAATTAATATCAGATGAAAAAAATACTGCATCTTATTGAATATTTTTTTCTCGTTAGCTCGGGGTTTTTGCTGCGGAGGCTTTCCCTCCGCCGGGCCACGGCTACCGGAGCGTTTTTAGGCCTGGTGCTTTATACCTTTGACAAAAGCCATAGAAAGACCGCCTATGACAATCTAAGAGCCTCATTTCCCGAAAAAACCGATGAAGAGTTGGAAGACATTATTAAACGGCTTTATGAAAATATGGGCCGGAGTTTTACGGAATTTTTATACCTGCCGAAGCTTCCTTTGGAGAAACTAAAAAAGGTGGTCAGGGTAAAGGGCGAGGAATACCTGCTGTCCGCCCTTAAAAAGGAAAAGGGGGCGGTGATTATAGTTGCGCATTTTGGCAACTGGGAATTTATGGGCGCTCGATATGTCGAATTTGGAAGCAGTACCGTAATTGCTTTCCCGCAGAGCAACCGGTTAACAGATAAGGTAATAACGAAATACAGGACTAATGCGGGTATGAAGATAATCTTTACGGGTAACGCCGTTAAGGAGATATTTCGCGCAATAAAAAATAAAGGTATGGTGGGCTTTCTTGCTGACCAGGACGCGCACAGGGAAGGGGTATTTGTTGACTTCTTCGGCCGGCCGGCCTCGACTAGCCGCGGACCTGCGGTCTTCGCTTTGAAGACCAAAGCACCTATTATAATGTCATTTATCGTAAGGGAAAAGGATAACACTCATACGGTGCATTTCGAGCCGGAACTGCCTCTGGTGGACACGGGGGATTTTGAGGCGGATGTAAAAAAGAATACGGAGAATTGGTCAGTGGTTCTGGAAAAATATGTGCGGGAGTATCCGGATCACTGGTTTTGGGTGCATAGGCGCTGGAAAACAAGTCCGGATGAAAACCGGACTGATGACACACCCTCCATAAAGACCGGCGGGCAGGGATAAAAGTGAGATGGCACCGATAAACAATACGAAAAATAGTTAGTAGTCATTAATAACTTCGTTTTATTAGAGGAGCTAAATTGGAACCAAAACATATTCTTATCGTAAGATTTAGTTCTCTCGGTGACATTATTCTTGCAACTTCGATACTTCCAGCCATTAAGAAAATACTGCCTGAAGCGGATATTACTTTTCTTACGAAGAGGGAATATGTTGAAGTGTTTTCCGGGAATCCGAATTTAAAAGAAGTAGTGGGGCTCGAGAAAGAAGATTTGAAGATAGGGAATTTTGTAAAAATTGCTGAGAGTTTTAATGGAAAATATGACCTGATAATTGACTTGCATGCGAATCTTAGAAGTTTTCTCCTACGCGCTTATTCGGGAATAGAGACGAAGGTTTACCGGAAGGCGGCTTTCAGAAGAAGAAGGATGGTAGGGCATGCTTTTACCCGGGGAATTTTTACATTCCTTCCCGAGATATATAAAAAAGAAGAGAATGTTATTGCGAATTATTTCAAAACTCTGCAAACCCTTGGAATAGTTTACGATGGAAATTTACCGGAGATATTTCTTCCGGAAAAAAAACGAAAAGTAACGGCAAAGATTGTAGGAATTCACGCCGGCGGGAAACAAAATACCAAGAGATGGCCTGCGGAAAAGTTTGCGGAGGTGGCGAACTATTACGCAGGTAAGGGACTGCGGGTTATATTGTTAGGCGAAGAAAAAGACAAAGAGATAAATTCAAAGATTATGGCACTGGCAGTAAATAAACAAAATATGACAGACCTTGCAGGCAAGACGACCTTTAAAGAATTAGCGGCGGAAATCAGGGATTGCGCGGTGCTGGTCACCAATGACTCCGCGCCCTTTCATATTGCTACAGCCGTAAAAACCCCTGCTTTAGTAATATTTTGCGCCACAACGCCTAAATTTGGTTTTGCGTTAAGCGCAAAAAACAACAGGATAGTCAATGTGGAGCTGCCCTGTAAACCGTGTTCACTACACGGCGGGAAGAGCTGTTGGCTCGGTCATTTCAGATGCGCGGGGAGCATAAAGGCAAGGGAGGTGATTAGGGCTATAGAAGAGATAATTTAGGCCAAGCACTAAGATCAAAATTCTAAATTATAAACAATAGTTTTTCTTGAGTGGAAAGATATATAGAAATGTCAACAGTCGTTGACATAGCAAGATAAGTAAAAGCTTTTCTTGAGAGGAAGGATATATTGATGTCAACTGTTGTTGACATAGCAAGATAAAAATAATTTATTTGGTAAAACAATACAATAATAAACTCCTTGTTTAGAATTTAGTGGTTTTATCTTAGAATTTAAAAGGCGGAAAGTCTTGAAAAAAATAAGTCTGATTAAACAAGTAAAATGGAGTTATCACCGGCTGATGTCTTCAGGTTTATTTGTTTTTATTCTCACCATTTACCTGTTGACGCTTGCGCCGACTATCGGGTTTAGGGATTCAGGGGATATGGTTACGGCTTCCTATGTACTTGGAGTTTCACACCCTTCGGGTTTTCCGCTGTATATGCTCCTCGGGAAATTCTTTTCTTTTCTTCCACTCGGGAATATCGCAGTAAGGTATAATTTTATGTCGGCAGTTTTTGCAGCACTGGCGGCCTTTTTTGTGTTTCTCTCGGTGCGGAAAATTACGGGAAACCAGGTGGCAGGAGCGGCGGCGGCTTTCCTTTTGGCTTTTTCTGTTACATTCTGGAGTTACGCTGTTTTCGCGGAAAAGTATACACTTTATGCTTTTTTTGCCGCAGTTTTGACTTATACGGCTCTTAAATTCTCTAAAAAGAAAATACCAGTCTTTGCATTTTTGCTGGGCCTCGGGTTAACACATCACCTTTCACTGATAGTCTTCATTCTTCCATTTCTTTACCTTGTTCGGACGGAAAAATATGCTTTTGAGGACTGGTGGAAGCCTATCGGGGCTTTTCTGCTCCCGCTTCTGCTCTACGCCTATCTGCCGTTAAGCGCCGGTTCGTCTGCACCGCTAAAATGGTCAAATCCGGACACTCTTGAGAAAATATTGAACCACATTTCGGCCAGGGAGTACCGCTACGCAATGTTTAGCGCGGAAAAAATAAACCCGGCCGGCCGTTTGGTGACGCAGCTTTGGACAAATTTTGCAGGTGAGTTTTCCCCGGCAGGCTATCTCCTGGCTTTAATAGGATTATTTTATCTTTACCGGGTAAAACTTTCTGTATTTCTTTTTCTGGCGGGGGTTCTTGCCTGTAACGCGATTATTTTTATAAATTATAATATTATTGATCCGCAAAATATTGCAACCTATTATTTTTCCTCCTTTGTGGTTTTTGCGGTCTGCGCTGGTACCGGGATACAGCAAATTTTGGAGTGGGCTGGGAATAAATACAGGGCCTTTTTGCTGACCGGCTTTGGTATTTTCGCTTTTTCGTTTTTTCCATTAAATTACAGAACTGCTGATATGAGCCTCTATACCGCGGACCGTGATTTTGGAAGGAATATTATAAGGTCGGTAGAGGACGGCGCGCTCGTGATAACCAACGGGGACCTGCCGATATTTTCTCTCTGGTACTGCAGGTACGCGGAGGGCGCTGGGAAAAAAATAGAAATTATACCGGGAAATCGCGAGAAATTAAAAGATGTTATTGACCGGAACTACGGCAAAAGGCCGGTCTACCTTAACTACTATCCGTACGAAACCGCTGCCTGGGAAAATTACGATATTATTCCGCGAGGGATGATGTACCTGCCGGTTAAGAAAAAAACGGCGGTACAATACGACAAAGGCGAAGCGGATCTGCTCTGGGAAACCTATGAAGGCGTGGAAAAGGCGGTACTCTTAAAAAATGCGCCCGGTTACGAAAGACAGAAGATGGCGCTGGATCATTATGCTTTCGCGCTTACTGCGCAGGGGGAATTTTTCGCCGCGAACGGTTTTAACGCGGATGCGCTTAAGATGTTCGAAAGGACGCTGCGTATTTATCCGGAATACATGGAGGCTCTTATCGGTACGGGAAAAGTCGCCGAGAAAGCAAAGAGGCTGCCATTGGCAAAAAAATATTATGACCGTGTGCTTTTTTTAAACGGGGAGCTGGCCGGCCGGGATTTTGCCGCTTCTAAGCTAAAACTGGAGCTGCTGCTTATGTGCAAAGCTGAGGCGCTGTCAAAGGCCGGGATGTATAACCGTGCGGGATACCTTTTAAAGAAAAAAGAAAGGCTGGAAAACAATAAATAAAGGTTCGTAAAGTCTGTAAAGTTTATAAGGACTTAGACATTGAATTTGGTAAAAATCGCTGTGGACGCTGCCTTCCAAAAAGACTGGCGGGTAAAAAGAGGTCCCGGATATCCAAGAAACCGGATTCCGTGATGACAAAAAACTTTTACAGACTTTGATAGACCTTTATGACGTTATGCTAAAGAAAACCCCGAGCGTTAGCTCGTGGGATGAATTTGGCATGAATAATCGATAATATTCCAATCGTCGAAACTCCGTGCGTAAGCTCGAAGAGGTTCATAGATAAATATTTTGGGCGGTGGTATTTATGAATATTATTGTAAAGTGTGTTGTCGTTGGGGCTATAGAGACTAACTGTTTTGTTGCCGCGGATTCTGAGACGCTGGAAGGTGTGGTGATTGATCCTGGAGAGGAAGCGGGAAAGATTTTACGTGTTATTGATGAGAATAAAATAAAAGTTAAATATATAATCCTGACGCACGGGCACTATGACCATATCGGGGCGGTCGAGGAAATTAAAATAAAGACCGGCGCGAAACTTTTGGCCCACAAAGAGGATAATATTTTTATGGAGCATCCTGAACTAAACGGCTCCTCGCTTTTTGGGGACGGAACGGATAAAGTAAGCGCGGATAAATATATTGCCGGGGATGATATTATAAGGGCCGGAAAAATGGAATTAAAAGTTATCCATACGCCGGGGCACACGCCGGGAGGAATCTGTTTGCTTACAGGTAAACATCTTTTTTCTGGCGACACGCTCTTTTACGGCTCAATCGGCAGGACCGACTTTCCGCATGCCAATCATGAGGAGATGCTGAAATCTCTTGAGAAACTGATGAAATTAGATGATGATGTAAGGGTTTATCCGGGGCACGGCGAGATGACGACGATAGGTTTCGAACGAAGAAAGAATCCATTTATTGAAAGATAGGTTTTTAAGGTTCGTAAGGTTTATAAGCAAAGCTTTTCTCGAGAGGAAGTATATATGGATGTCAAAATACTTTGACATAGCGAGATAAAGTCTGTAAAGTCCGTAAGGTCTTACACTAATGTAGTATTTTAAGTCAATTATTAAAAATAATCTCAAAGATTTTTATACCTTACAGACTTTATGGACCTTGAGACTATTTTTTGCGGAGCAAAGAATATGAAGCGTTTACATGTACTTTTCAGCGGGACTGTTCAGGGTGTCGGCTTTCGCTTTACCTGCCGGGATATTTCCGAGCAGTTTTTGGGTGTTACGGGATGGGTGAAGAACCTGCCGGACGGCAAAGTAGAGCTTGTTGCTGAAGGTGGGCAGAAAGAACTGATGGGCTTTTTCAGGAAGATAGATGAATATTTTGAAAGATATATTTCAAGCAGAGAGATTCGATGGGAAAAGGCTACAGGAGAATTCAAAGAATTCTCCATAAAGAAATAAAAAAAATAAATGATGGATGATAAGAACAAAGACGCTGGATCCCCGCGTTCGCGAGGAGGACAAAAGAAAGAAGGGGGGATATAGTATATTAGAGAGACAAATTAAAGGTCGCTGTCCCCTTTGTGTCCCCTTGCCTTCTTGCCTTGGAATAAATGAATAAATGGATGATATATGATAAAAAAAGACGCTGAGACGCCGCTTTCGCAAGGATGACAAAAATGACGAAACAAATTTTATTTTATCGGATCTGTGCCATCTCGTTCCTTGTATCTGTGTCATCAGGGGGTACCCCATGCGGGAGTTAGTACCTGAATTTTTAATGTACCTCTCGACTGAACGACGCTATCCGGGCAGTACCGTTAATTCATACCGGAATGATATAAATCAGTTTATGGATTTTATTGAAAAAAAAGGCATAGCGGACGCGGCCCAGATAGGAAAGCGCGATGTTATAGATTATCTCTATGAGATGAGAACAAAATATGACCCCAGCTCCTCCGCAAGAAAACTTTCGGCCATAAAAACTTTCTTTAAATTCCTCTCGCTGGAAAAAAATATAAAACATAATCCGGCTTCGGAACTGGAAGCACCCCGGCTTAACAAAAAACTGCCGGATGTTCTTTCTGAAGCGGAGATATCCGCTCTGCTGGACGGAGTAAATACGCTGACTCCGGGGGGCTTGCGGGACCGTGCTATACTTGAGCTAATGTATGCCACCGGAATGCGAATTTCTGAGGTTGCAAATTTAAAGATACATGATTATGATACGGTGGCGCAGTATATTCGCTGTATGGGGAAAGGAAGTAAAGAGAGAATAGTTCCCGTGGGGAAGATTGCCGCCGACTGGGTGGATGAATATATAGATAAAGTAAGAAGAGGCATCCTTGATAAAACCGCGACTTCTTCCGGAGAATTGTTTCTTAACAAAAAAGGGAAAAAATTTAGCAGAGTCTGGCTCTGGAAGATAATTGTCAAGAGAGTGGCAGAAGCGGGTTTAAGAAAAGAGATAACGCCGCATACACTAAGGCATACTTTTGCTACACATCTGCTTACCCATGGCGCGGATTTGCGTAGCGTGCAGGAGATGCTGGGCCATGCGAGTATTTCAACTACACAAATATATACACATATTGACCGGTCACGCCTTAGAGAAGTGCATAAGAAGTTTCATCCAAGGCCGTAAGAATAGAAGGCTAGATGTTTGGATGTTAGAGGTTTGGCAAATGAAGGCGAAGTTGCTATCTTTTGAACCTTTTTGATTTTTGTGCTCCTATTCTCCTTTGCTTCGCCTTTCTCTGCACCGGTGTCAGCCCGTCGTCCATATCTAATGCGATAAACCCGCCTTCCTTCATCCTGTTTATCTGGCTTTTCAGCATTTTTATCTTATCACGCATTGCGGCGGCTTTTTCAAATTGCATTTTTGAGGCGAAGGCATGCATCTCTTTTTCCATATTGGAGATAAGTCTGGGCATCTCGTCGCCGCTTATATATTTGCCGCCTTCTTCGGCGGCGACGGGGATGGTGTAATAATCGGCTTCGTAAATACTTTCCAGAATATTTCTGATTTCTTTCTTGATGGAGGCGGGCGTAATTCCGTGTTTCTTATTGTAGGCGCCCTGGATGGCTCTTCTTCTGTTGGTTTCATCTATCGCAAATTTCAGAGATTTGGTCATCTTGTCCGCATACATTATTACCCTGCCGTCCACATTGCGGGCTGCCCGTCCTATGGTTTGCACCAGCGAAGTTTTGGAACGCAGAAAACCTTCTTTATCTGCATCCAGTATGGCGACCAGAGCCACCTCGGGTAGATCGAGTCCTTCGCGGAGCAGGTTAATTCCTATAAGTACATCAAAATCACCGGCACGGAGCCCCTGCAAGATCTTTACCCGCTCTATAGTTTCAATATCAGAATGCAAATATTTAGCCCGAATATTTATGTCTTTCAAATATTCGGAAAGATCTTCGGAGGACTTTTTAGTCAGGGTTGTTACCAGGACTCTGTCTTTCTTTTCGATAACTTTCCTGATTTCTCCGATAAGGTCATCCACCTGACCGGTCGCGGGTTTAACGGTTACCTCGGGATCCATAAGGCCCGTAGGGCGGATCACCTGCTCGATAACTATTCCACCGGACTCTTTTATCTCAAAATCAGTCGGCGTTGCGGAGACATAAATCATTTGCGGTGTTCTTGCCTCAAATTCTTTAAAGTAAAGAGGCCGGTTGTCTAAAGCGGAAGGGAGCCGGAACCCATAATCCACCAGATTGGTTTTTCTTACTTTATCGCCCTCAAACATTCCCCGCACCTGTGGAATTGTAATGTGACTTTCATCCACGACGATAAGTCCGTCTTTTGGAAGATAATCAATAAGGGTGAAAGGCGGTTCCCCGGGTTTTCTGCCGTCTAAGTGCCTGGAATAGTTCTCAATCCCCTTGCAGGTGCCTATTTCCAGGAGCATCTCAATATCATGCCGCGTTCTTTGTTCCAGTCTTTGCATTTCCAGTATTTTTCCGGAGTCCTTATAAACTTTAAGCCGCTCTTCCAGTTCCTCTTCTATAGCGACTGCTGCTTTCTTTAAATCTTCGGGCGGGGTTACCCAGTGTGCCGCGGGAAAAATAACGGCCGTTTCCATCTGTCTGAGCGCTTTTCCCGAAAAGGCTTCTATTTCCGTAAGTTTCTCTATAGTGTCACCGTCGAATTCGACTCTTATTGCGGTATCAGAGGCGGAGGGGAAGATGTCCAATATATCCCCGCGCAAGCGGAATCTTCCGCGGTAAAAATCCGTGTCATTTCTCAGGTATTGTATCTCTACCAGTTTTTTTAGCAGGGTGTTCATGCCAAACTCGCGGCCTTTGTTAAGTACCGCTTGCATTTTATTGTAGGTTTCAGGTGAACCGATTCCGTAGATACAGGAGACGCTTGCCACCACAATAACATCTCTTCTCGTGAGTAAAGCAGAAGTGGCGGAGTGCCTGAGTTTATCTATTTCGTCATTTATGGAGGAGTCTTTTTCTATGTAAGTGTCAGTCTGGGCAATGTAGGCCTCGGGCTGGTAATAATCATAATAACTGACAAAATACTCGACGGCGTTTTCCGGAAAGAAGGATTTGAATTCACCGTAAAGTTGGGCCGCGAGGGTTTTATTGTGGGACATAATAATTGCAGGCTTGTTAACTTTTTCAATAACATTTGCTACCGTGAAGGTTTTACCCGAGCCCGTTACCCCGAGCAGTGTCTGGTGCCTTTTATTATTTTTCAGCCCGAGTACCAACTCCTTTATTGCTTCCGGCTGGTCCCCCTTGGGAGTATACTCCGATACTAATTTAAAATCTTTCATTATTTTGTCATCCTAGTCCGCCGCCAGCGGAGGGACCCAGTGTATTTTTAATTTAGATATACTTCGAGATTTTAGACTTTATCTCACTATGTCAACGATAGTTGGCATCTATATATAATTCCTAACGAGAAAAGCTTTGCTTCTAGACCTTACGAACTAGTAATATCAATAGATGATTAACCATACCGTAAAGCCGTAAAGCAGAATATTAATTATAAGCGGAATATCTGAAATCAATATTTCTTCCGGTGCGCCGCCGATTTCCTTTTGATAAATAAGGTAAAGGTATCTGAAAATCCCGTAGAGCACAAAGGGGATGGTGTACATAAGGTTCTTTGTTTTAAATTTATCTATGGTCTCGGGGGAGAGGGTGTAGATGGAATAAGCCACAATCGAGGCCGAGGTGACTACCGTTATCATTTGGTCAAGAAGTTGGACATTATATTCTTTGAGCGCCGTTCTGTGTCCGGTCGCCTTATCCAGCTTGATGAGTTCAAACCTGCGTTTACCCAGCGCCAGGAAGAGAGAAAGAAAGAGGGTGCAGACCAGAAGCCAGTTGGATATCGATACGGCTATTATCGCCGCACCTGCAACAACTCTGAGGACAAATCCTATAGCGATAACAAAGATATCCAGGATTACGATATTTTTTAATACAAAAGTATAGAGAATCTGAATAGCAAAATAAATAATGACTACCAGGCCGAAATTACTTCCAAGTTTAAAGGCTGCTACAATTCCGGAAATTGAAAAAAATAGGAAGGCCGGGATGGCATAGCGCACCGGAAGTTTGCCTGAAGCTATAGGCCTTTTGGCTTTCTTTGGATTAAGTTTATCCTTGTTCTTATCTACAAGGTCGTTAATGATATAAATACTTCCGGAAATTATACAAAAGATGATGAAGCCAAGAATCGTCTCGGTATCGTAAAATCCGTTTCTCAGGTTTTTTGAAAAAACCAGCGCCGCGAAAATCAAAAGGTTCTTCGGCCACTGCTTCGGCCGCAAGCTTAAGAATATGTACTTAACAATATTGAGGGCATCCACAATAAAATTATAACATATAGCCCGGCATTTTTACAGTACGCAGTATGCAGTATAATGCAGCATATAATAACGCAGAGACTGACACTCAGGGATAATCTAAAATTATCAGAATTGTAGCTGAAAAAGTCTTAAAAAGAGTTCTTCATTAATCTGCTAATATTATGTTAGCTTCTTTTTAGATTTTTTACGGCAAGAAGAAGGGCTAAGACCAGGTCTATGGGTTTAGGGGGACAGCCGGGAATATGAAAAACTACAGGGATTATCTTGCTGACACCGCCTTCTATATAGTAAGAGCCTTTGAACGGACCTCCATCAAGAGCGCAGTCTCCGGCGGTAATAACAAATTTTGGAGAAGGCATTGCTTCGTAGGTCCTTTTAAGCGCAAGGCTCATATTGAGCGAGACCGGGCCGGTCACTAAAAGCGCATCAGCGTGCCTGGGTGAAGCGACAAAATCTACGCCGAATCTTTGCAGATCGTAAACTGGATTGATGGCGGAGATTATCTCTGACTCACAGGCGCCGCAAGAACCGGTATCAACTTCTCTGAGAAAAAGTGATCTTGCAAATTTCTTTTGAATCTCTGTTTTAAGTTTAGACCCAATAAGGTCGAGGTTTTCGGTAACTATACCTTTTTGTATCCTCGCGTTCGCAATATTTATAATATTGTTCACAGGTCCCCTCCGGAGTAAGAAAAGTCAAAACTCTTGTTGCAAACCGGAAAATCAGGAATGATATTTCCGTGTACACAGCAGGAAAGAGCCTGCCAGTTATTAAAAGAAGCATCTACAATTTTGCATCTTTCTATTTTCCCTTCTTTGCCGATCTTAACCCAGTAAATTATCGGGCCGCGCCAGCCTTCCACTGCTCCGAGTCCGGTACCGGATATTATTATTGCCTCGGGAGAATCTTCTTTTCCGCTAAAATTTATCTGTCCGGAAAGCTCAGTTATGACCCGAAGAGCCACGGCGAGCTCGTTAAATCGTACATTTAAGCGGGAAAGAACATCGCCTTTATCTCCTCTTATAATTTCAAAAGAAGTTTTTTCATATATACCGGGAAAAACTCTACGAAGGTCGAGTTCTAGCCCAGAGGCGCGGCCGGCAAGACCGGTAACCCCAAAATCTTCCGCCGTTTTTCTATGCAATGTGCCTGTTGTATCTACCTTATCCATAAAGGAAACGCTGGAAAATAGAATATTTTTCAATAGATCTATGTCTGTTTTTGCTCCGGACAATACTTCAAGCAGACAAACCCGGCTCTCTTTATCTTTGATCAGTGCGCACTGTCCGACACCGTTGCTTCCTTTTAAATATCTGTGTTTTGAAAGTTTTTCGTTAAGCCTTAAAATATTTTCTTTTACAATTGAAGCCAGAGTGGAAGAATAAGAGAAAGCCACATCTATAGCCATTCCGCCAATATCGTTAATATGATTATAGATTCTTTCAAGCTCCAAACCTATAGCCCTATTTATTTTTACATTTTCTTTTACATCAATCCCCGCAGCCTGCTCGACCGCAAGAGAAAAAGCAAGGCTATGAGCAAAAGCCGCATCCCCGGAAATACATTCGGAAAATATTTGAGCTTCTTTGGCAGATTTACCTTCAAAGAGTTTTTCTGCACCCCGGTGCGCAAATCCGAGCCTGAGCTCAAGATTAATAATTGGCTCACCGGCAACCGAAAATCTGAAATGTCCGGGTCCAATTATTCCGGCATGAACCGGTCCGACGGGGACCTCAAAAACCCCTTCCCCTTCTATTCTGTCAAAAACATAATATTTTCCGGTATTATTTGTCTTTTCGGGTTTGACGAATTCTTTTCTCAACGGAAAATATCCATCCGGCCAGACTTCATCATGAAGACGAAGCCTCCGGACATCGGGGCTTCCTGCCGGGATTAATCCGAACATCTCTTTTATTTCCCGCTCGAATAACTGCGCGGAAACAATGTCCTTGGATATTGCCGGAAAATTTAAATTATCCTTTGGGATATCAACTACCACAAAAACCCATCTTTGTATTTTTTTCCCGAGAAAACCGCAACGGAGAGTGTAAACACCGCTGGTTTTTACATTATCTTCGGCAAAATAAAGCATTACCGGGGAGGAAAGTATACTGTGAAGAAGAAGACAGATACCGTGAAAATTTTCAAGATTGGCGGCAATGTATATTTCGCTTCCCGATTCACGAAACGCTCTTTCATCCAGGCCTGTTCTTTCCAGAACTGCTATTTTGAATTCCAGGTATTTCATATTATTCCACTCCAAATATTACATTTGACGCAGAATCTATAAGGGTATTTACAAATTCCGGGATGTGCAGGCCCAGGGCTAAAAGCACAATAAGCATAACGCCAAAAAGTACCGTTATCCCCAAAGACTCCTTAATGCGAAACATTTCTGACGGTTTCTTTCCGTAAATCATCCCGCTAAAATGGTATATCAGAGCTCCAAAGATTATTGCCAGAAACACCAGGACCGCAGAGGAACTGAAATAGAATCCGCCTTTAAATCCGGCATAAAGCACGGTGAATTCACTCATAAATATTGAGAACGGCGGAAGCCCTGCAACGGCAAACATTCCAAGAAAAGCGGCTGAGGCGGCAAAAGGAAGGACCTCGAGAGCGCCTTTAATCTGATGCATATTGTTAGTCCCGTATTTTTTTATAATAACCCCGGAGGAGAAGAACATCAAGGATTTGGCCGCCGCATGATTTAGGGTATGGAACAAGGCACCGAATACACCCGTCTTGCCGCCAAAGTAAAAGCCCATAGATATTATCCCCATATGTTCGACGCTCGAGTAGGCAAGCAGGCGCTTGATATCTTTTTGCACCAGCATAAAGAAGGCGGCAACAGCCAGAGAGATGATCCCGAAAAGCCCGAGAATATTTCCGCAGAAGGAAAAACCGACACTCTTGGAGGAAATTATCATAAATCTTATGATAGCATAGAGAGAGACTTTAAGAAGAGCTCCCGATAAAAGCGCGCTTATCGGTGTCGGCGCCTGGCTGTGGGCGTCCGGCAGCCAGTTATGCATCGGAGCAAGACCGGCCTTTGTACCAAAACCGACTATAATAAATATTAGAGCGGCTTTTACAACCATAGGATCGAGGAAATTTCCGGCCGCATTAAGCTGGGTCCAGTTTAAACTTTTTATACCAGCTTGGGTCAAACCGGTGTAGTAAAATAAAATTATCCCGAAAAGAGCGAGCGTTATGCCGACGGAACAGATGATTACATACTTCCAGGCTGCTTCCACAGCTGTTTTGTTGTTCCTGTACCCGACAAGAAAAGCCGAAGAAAGAGTCGTTATCTCCACCGCCATCCACATCATTCCGAGGTTGTTTACTGTTACCACAAAATACATAGAAAAAACAAAGATATTGAAGAGAAAGTTATAAAATCCGGTATTTTCATCATCTTTAAAATACCAGAGAGAATAAAACGCCGTTGCCATCGAGGATATGGAGATCAAAAACAGGAAAAATGCAGTCAGTCCGTCCACATAAAAGAAATTTAAAACCGCAAGAGCAGTACCGCCGGATGTACGCGCGCAAAGCAATAAGGAAAATATCCCGGCAACTATCTGTCCGCCCAGAGTTATCATCCCGCCTTTT
This sequence comes from Candidatus Firestoneibacteriota bacterium, assembly GCA_903928075.1. GTDB lineage: Bacteria > Oederibacteriota > D2-FULL-39-29 > D2-FULL-39-29 > D2-FULL-39-29 > CAIYPD01. Next base: position 49,101 of record CAIYPD010000070.1, on the reverse strand, counting down.
TTTCCATTTTTTATAAAGAAGGAAACTCCACCCGAAAGAAGCAGAGCTATGAAAACAATAACTATTTCCATATCAACCTTTCAGCTCGTTTAACTTGTCCACATCAATGTGGGTAAATAAACTGTTAATCCTGTAAACAAAAACACCGAGTATCATTACGGCAATAAAAACGTCAAAGGATACCGCAATCTCCACAAAAAACGGAATTCCGCCGGTTATAGAAGCACCTGCCAGAAATATTCCGTTTTCCATTATTAGAAGCCCGACAACCTGAGCCAGGGCTTTGATTCGAAAAATCATTATGAACAATCCTATCAAAGTAACGGAAAGAGCTATTATAAGAGCTATGCCTGCTTCTTTTTCCATTGAGGGAAGGAAGTTTCTGATGAAATAGTAGGAAATACCGGACAGGAGCGCGGCAATAATAATAGAAAGTGTTGTATTAACATAAAGCCCCATCTCGTCCGGCACCTTTATTTTTTTTGTTATTCTTCCCAAAAATACCGGTATCCCGATTACTTTTATCGCAAAGATTAACACGGCTAATATATAGAGCTGTGTGCTTCCGGTTTTTATCGCCTCACTTAAAGTCAAAATAAAAAGTAAAAAGGACTGTATGGTAAACGAAGTAACAAGTGCCGAAAATCTTTTTGCGGCCACCATAGCAAAAGCCATTAGAAGTACGCCATATTGCATCAGCTCTATATGCATTTAGACTCCCATTATAAAAGCGGTAACTGCCGCCAGAGAAAGAACAAAAGAAAAAATTAGATAGTCCACCACCCGGAATAATCTCATCTTGGCGAGAGCAACCTCTATGATTGCGGTTACCGCCGCAACTGCAACAATTTTAATAATATAAAAGCCGGTTCCGCTGCCAACAGGAATAAAAATATAGACCAGAAGAGAAAGCAGCACTAATTGTTTAATATGACCGGCAAGTTCAATAAGTGCGAGCGATTTCCCGGAGTACTCCAGAATCATAGCTTCATGGATCATTGTGAGTTCAAGATGCGTTTCTTGATTGTCCACCGGAACTCTCGCGGTCTCCGCAAGCAACACCAGGTAGAAAGCCAGACCGCTGCAAACCAGGGAAATCTTAAAGACTCCGCCCGGAAGAAGAGAGCTTATTCCGGTATTCCCGGCAGCAAGCGAAGCGGCAAACACAGAAACAAGAAATGCAGGTTCGGCGAGCGCAGAGATGAACATTTCTCTGGAAGAACCCATCCCTCCGAAGGTGCTGCCTGTGTCAAGCCCTGCCAGAGCCGTAAAGAAACGTCCGAGCGCAAAAATAAAAATAATTATAAATATATCTCCGGTTCCGGATATTTGGAACGACGGGAAAAATGACGGAGAAAGTAAGGCTGCGGCAACGGCCGTTGTTATCAGAACATAAGGTGCTATCCTGAAAATATATGAAGAATCCTTCGAAATAGTTTCATCCTTGCCAAATAATTTAACTATATTATGGTAAGGCTGAAGCAAGGGCGCGCCCTTTCTCATTCTTATGTGATTCTTCAACTTCTTTATAAAACCGCTTATGAAAGGTGAGGCAGCTATCAAAAGAACCGCTTGAAGTATGATAACTGTTATTTTCATTAAAACCTCTTAAGAAAGACTATTAAAAATACTATGGCAAGGAAGATATACCCGATATAGATATGAACACTTCCCTGCTGAAGTTTTCTCGACCATTCTGCGAACCGGAAAAGCCGCTTGATAACCGGTTTATAAAAATATTCGTTTAAAAATTGTTTTGTATGCACCTCGTATTTAAAAGCTTTTACGTGATAGTGGGAATCTCTTATTTTTTCCAGCTTTCTGGAAGGCATAAGAATAAAACTAAAGGCCACCCGGAATGGTTTGGAAAAACCTGTTGAGGTATATTGATTTCTTTCCGTTGTCCTGTAATATCCGCAAGCCCAGGTATGGGCACAGGTAACAGTTCTTTTTTTTGTGATTATTTTAACCACTGCAAATATTGTTACTTCTGTTATAACCAAAATACCAAATAGAAGCAGGCTGTTCAGGCTCATAGTTGAATTATTCCGGGGCGCCAGGGACATAACATTGAAGGTAAACGCAGCGCCTCCGCTGTTTAGACCGGAAACAGACGAAACCGTGTCAATAAGAACTTTAAAAACCGGGGCTGCAAATATACCAAAGATAAAAATAAGACCGGTTAAAAAAATCATAGGCGCTTTCATCGTCCAACCGGAGTCATTTGCTGTCTCTGTTTTCTTTGACCTTGTCCCCGCGAGAAAAGAAATACCGAAAGCTTTTACAAAACAGGCCGCCGCTAGTCCCCCGGTCAAGGCAAGAAGCCCAGTCAGAAGAGCCAGAAATATTTTCATTTTTGGAAATGTGGCGCCGGCAAGTGCTCCGGAAAATAATGTTTGAAGAATCAACCACTCGCTCATAAATCCGTTTAGCGGCGGCATCGCAGAAATAGAAAGAGCACCGATAAGAAAACAAAACGCGGTTACGGGCATTAATTTTATCAAGCCCCCCAGCTTTTCCATATTCTTTGTCCCGCAGGTTTTTAGAATAGCACCCGAACACATAAAGAGAAGAGTTTTAAAGATTGCATGATTGACTGTGTGGTAGAGCGCTGCTGCCAGGGAAAAAACAGCCAGAAGAGGCTGGTTCATTTTAATAAACACCATATAACCGCCGATTCCGAGCATAATTAATCCGATATTTTCGATACTGCTGTAGGCAAGCATTTTTTTTAGATCTTTCTCCATAAGCGCATAAAGAATTCCGCCTACACTTGAGATGATAGCAAGAACCAATATAAGATTTCCCCACCAGAGTTCAGAGACCCCGAGAATAAAAAGTACAAACCTGATAAAACCGTAGACGCCTATCTTTATCATTGCACCGGACATAACGGAAGAAATATGACTCGGAGCTTCGGGATGCGCATAGGGAAGCCAGATATGAAAGGGAATAAGGCCGGCTTTAGTCCCAAACCCTACAACAAAACACAAAAAGACAACTGTCTTTATGGTTGAAGGAAGAAGTAGGCAGGTTTCTTTAAAGGCAATAAAGTCGAAAGACCCGGAGTAAGAATATATAATAAGAAAGGCCGCTGTCATGAAGGTGGTACCAACATGAGTCATCAGGATATAGATAAGCCCTGCTCTGGATGCTTTTTCTTCGTGCGAATCGAGGGTTACCAAAAAGTAGGAAAGCAACGACATCAGTTCCCAGGCTATGAGGAAAAAAAGTACATTTGAGGAAAAAACGACCAGAAGCATCGAGAGAATGAAAAAGAAAAACAGAATTTTGGCAAAACGAATCCTGCCGCGGGAGTATAGGCCTTGCATGTATCCTATTGAATAAACCCATGACGGAATTGCCACCAGCAGTATTACGAAACCGAAGAAGATCGAAAGCGCATCAAAAGATAGCCTCCAATCAACTATGAAACTTTCCAAAGCTTCTTCCTTTCAAAGCCTGACTGAAAGAATTCCCTTAGAAACAAAAAACCCCCTACGGATGTACGATCCGACATTTTTGAAATTTCCCAAGAAATCCTTCTATGTTAAATGTATCACTAATGCAGCTATTTTTCAAGAAGTTATTCCCTCCATCTTGTCTCCCATTAACACACATTATTCCCCCACCACTTTAGGGGGACAGGTCCCCATCGGGCATAGATACAAATAATCTTAATTTGCTTTAGCAGTTGTCCAAAGGCTATAAGAAGCTGAAGGGTAAAGGCCTTGTTTTTCAAAAAGCCGAGAATGATTTGAGTCTCCCTTCAGTGCCAAAAAAATAAACATAAATAAGCCTGCAAAAAAAAACCGGCATAATCATTACTTATTCGTTATGATATTGAAACTATAGCAGTCACATAAGGGCCGTCAGGAAGGAATCGTGGAAACTTTTATCCTTTTAACTTGAGATACTTTCTTCCATTTGTTAGCATAGTGTCCGGTTAACAAACAAGACCACTACCGGAAGTTCCGTTTGTTCCTGCTTCTGCCGTAAAAAAGGAGAAAGTAATGGCCTCGGATAAAAGTTTTCTGGATTTTATAGTTGACCAGCTTGAAAATACAGGGACTATTTCCTACCGGAAGATGTTCGGGGAGTACGCGCTTTATTGCCAAGGCAAAGTGGTTGCGCTGGTCTGCGATAACCGGCTTTTTGTAAAAGTCACCTCAAGGGGAAAGGCTTTTATAGGAGATGCGGTCCTGGCGCCGGCTTATCCTGGCGCGAAATTGAGCTTCCTTATTGAAGATAAAATAGAAGACCGGGAATGGCTCAGTAATTTGATAAGGATAACCTATAAAGAACTTCCTGAACCAAAACCAAAAAAAGGAGTAAAGTCTGATAAATAGAAAATGGCTTAAATGCGCAAACATGCTGGTTATTCCATTAGTTTTGCTTATTTCTCTGTCCGGCTCCGTATTCCCGGCTGAAGTTGTTGTTAAAGCCGCTGATATGTCGGATAACAGCGCCGGCGATCCTTTTAAAGAGGTGTGGAACCTCTGGACGAACGGCTTTATAGGCGAAGTATTCGATTTTCCTGAAAACGGCGTATATAAATTTACGGTTATAGCGCGGGGCACTAAGGCGTTTGATATCTGGCCTGAAATGAAAGTTCTCTGCAATGAGACGGTGCTGTTTTCCTCGCCGGTGGCTTCTTCCCGGCTGCAGGAATTTCAGTTTACCGCTAAAATAGAGAAAGGGATTTGTAAAATAAAAATTCAGTTTACCAATGACGGCTTTGATGAGAAAAAAAAGGAAGACCGGAATTTATATATCGAACGGCTGAAAATTGAAGACAATGGCTCAGGGCTGCTTCCCCGTATTGTTCCTAAAGAAGAAGCGGAGCCGGACCTTAAAGTAAAGAAGGAGCTCTTGATGAAAAAGCTCAAAGAACAAACTGAAAAAATAAGAAAGGGCGGGCTGGAAATAACGGTGCTCGGCAAAGACGGCGGAATAATTAAAAATGCCGGTATAGCCGTTGACCAGTTAAGACATGAATTCTGGTTCGGGACCGCCATTACCTCGGGCGTGAATACTTTTGACGAAAGCACCCGCGAAAAATTTCTTAAAATACTGAAGGAGAATTTTAACAGCGCCGTTCATGAAAATGCTCTTAAATGGTACGGCACAGAGAAAGAGAAAGGCCAATTTACCTACGGGGATGCCGATAAGATACTTGCCTGGTGCGAGGAGAATAACATAAGTATGCGAGGGCATTGTATCTTCTGGGAGGTGGAAGAGGTACTCCAGCCCTGGATTAAGAAACTTAATAAGGAGGAGTTAAGAGAGGCGGTATTAAAACGCGCCAAAGAACTCCCTGAAAGATATAAAGGCCGGATAAGCGAGTATGATGTGAATAATGAAATGATGCACGGTAGTTTTTATAAAAACCGGCTTGGCGAAGGAATCTGGAAGGAGATGTTCCAAACGGTACAAAAAAGTGATCCTGAGACGGTCCTTTATGTGAACGATTATGACATAATGAAAAACGAAACTCTGGAAGAACAATATGCGGCGCATATCCGGCATTTAATTGATCTGGGCGCGCCTGTCGGCGGGATAGGTATACAGGGTCATTTTAATGGTGCCCTAAATCCGTTTCTGGTGGCAAAATCCCTCGAGGTTCTGTCGAAATTTAATCTCCCCATAAAAATAACCGAGTTTGACATCAACTCCGGAAATGAACGGGTTAAAGCCGAAGGACTGGAAACTCTTTACCGGATATGCTTTGCCTATCCCAGGGTGAATGGTATCCTTATGTGGGGTTTCTGGGAGGGCGCGCACTGGCGGCCCAAATCCGCACTCTTTAAAAAAGACTTTACCCCGACTTCGGCCGCAAATATGTACAGGAAACTGGTCTATGAGGAGTGGTGGACAAAAGCCAAAGGGCAGACGGATGACAAAGGAAAGTACTCCTGCCGTCCTTATTTTGGCGAGCATTTGGTCACGGTCACCACCTCTAACGGAAAAATATTTACCAAAAAAGTATCTCTGGCCTCTGCGGAAAAAAATAAAAATATCACAATAAGCACGGACTTTTGATAAAATACCCGGAGCCGGTATTTTAACTGGAACTTATAATAAATAACTATAGTTGAGTAATAGGAGTGCGCAATATGAAAGCAAAAAAAAAGTTTTACGCTCTGGTAATATATTTTTGCCTTATTCTGACCGGCAGCGGGCAGCTTCTTTTTTCGGCGCCGGTTCCGGAAACCGGTATTGTGCTGGATACAGCCGGAGTCTGGCGTATGTATCATACTCTTGAAGCCCCGGCGCTGGAGCAGAACGGCGGTAAAATCAGACCGCTTCTATTGAATGTTAAATGGCTGGATTGGACGACGCCGCCCCCGGCGGATAACTGGAAAGAACCGGAGATGGATGACCGCGGCTGGCTGCGAGGCCCTGCGCGCCGGTCTGCCAGAACGCCATATCTGGCGCGGCTCTGCATGCGCGGCAAATTTGAAGTGACTAATCTTTTTTCGGTCAATGACCTCTCTCTTATGCTTGAATACTACGGGGGCGTTATTGTTTATTTGAACGGTAAAGAAATTGGCAGAAAAAATATCCCGGCCACCAAAGATTCAAAACAACTGCTGGCGGAAGCTTATTCTCTCGAAGCATTTGTGGATGCCAAAGGGGAAGTGCCCCGTACGGTGGCGCCGGCGCTGCGCACCCGGATGTTTGAGCTTTTGGTCCCGCGGACGCTTTTAAAAAAAGGCGTTAATGTACTGGCCCTCGAGCTTATTCGCGCACCCTATCCCGAACTTCTGGAGAAAAAAAAGACAACAACCCTGGCCAAAGAGTTCGCATTGATTTGGAATACCTGTGAAATCCGTAAAGTCAGATTGTCCGCTAAGAATTTGACCGGTCTGGTGCCAAACGCCGGAAGGCCCAAAGGTATTCAAGTCTGGAATGCTGAGAACCTTGCGGGAGATGTGGATGTAGATTATGGCGACCTGACTGAAACTCTAAAACCGCTGATTATTAACAGCCCGCGCAACGGGGCTTTCTACGGGAAAGTTATCCTTGGGAGTGATAAACCCATTAAAGGTCTAAAAGTTACGGCCGGCGACCTTAAATCCGGCGAGGTTCTTATTCCGGCATCGCAGGTGCAGTTTTTATACGGTATTCCCGGCGGGCAGGAGGATTTATATGCAAATGACGAGTTTGCTCCTCCCGATTTTCTGCCCTATAAAGACGGTGCGGGCTGCCTGGGTATGCTGCTGCCGGAGCCGCTCAAGGAATTTCCTGTAGCGGTAAGGTCAAAGGACGGCAGCCGGGTTAACGGCGCTGTTGTTCCTCTTTGGGTGCGCGTCAAGGTGCCAAAGAATTCTGAACCCGGGACTTATAAAGGCACAGTTACCGTTTCTGTTTCCGGGGAAGCGTCTGTTCAAGTGCCTGTGGAACTCAAAGTCTTTGCCTGGACCCTGCCGGATGTCCAGGATTTTAAAACCTGGGTAGAACTTATCCAGTCGCCGGATTCTCTGGCGGTGGAGTACAATGTTCCGCTCTGGTCCGAGAAGCACTTTAAACTAATCGAGCGTTCGTTTAAATTAATAAGCGCAACAGGTGCGCGCAGTCTTTATATTCCGGCGATAGCGCATACGAATCTTGGCAATGAGGAATCTATGATCCGCTGGATTAAAAAAGCCGACGGAAAGTATGATTGGGATTTTTCTGTTATGGATAAATATCTGGATACGGCCGAAAAATATCTGGGTAAGCCAAAACTTGTGGTACTGCAGGTTTGGGAAGTATATATGAACACGAAAGACGCCACTGGCCGGCGCTTTGGCCTGGTGCTTGAAGAAAACCAGAAAACCACGGGCGGCGCACCTCTGGTAACTTTTGTAAATGCCGATAAAAGTACAAAGGACGGCAGTATCCCGAAATTGAGTAATCCTGTGAGTAAGGCTATCTGGCGGGAGTTACTGGCAAAAGTCCGGGCCCGGCTTAAAGAACGCGGACTTGAAAAAACACTCCAGCTGGGTATGTTCACGGATTCCACTCCTAATAAAGAAGATACAAAATTTTTCCTTGAGCTCGCGCCGGATCTGCCCTGGGTCCAGCAGGGGCATAATGCCTTTAAAGATCTAAACGGAATTGCTAAAGTCGGCTACACTGCCACCTGGTGGAGCCAGCGTTTTGCCGATGATCTTGAAAACATCAGACAGGGTACGGCGGGAACTGCCGGTTCAAAGGCAGATGTAAAACCGCGAGCTATGACGAGTTTATTCGGTTGGAACCGTCCGCAATTAGACGCTTACTATCCCCGGATGGCTAATGAGACCGGTCCTATAAGTTACTGGTATTATTTATGCGAGTTTTCTATTACCGGAGATTTCTATAGAGGCATAGGCCGGGTTGGCGCGGATTATTGGCCGGCGGTTAAGAAGGACGGTCGGCGGGTGGGCTGGGTAAATGAACGCTTTTCCGAGGTCTTGGGTTATCTGCATCAACTTCACAGTTATGTTCTTGAACCAAGAGAGGACGGCCCGGCGGCTATGACCCGTTTGCTGGCTTTGGAAGAGGGTATCCAGGATTGCGAGGCCCGCATATATATAGAAAATGCTCTTGTCAACAGGAGCTTGAAGTCAGTTGCACCTGAACTCGCAAAGCGCTGTCAGGAGGCTCTCGATGAGCGGCTGGTATATATGTGGAAAGGCCTTGATAATATGAATTTCGGGGGTTGGGGGGTTGCCGCCTGGCGGTTTACGGCGGGGGTTGCCGGTCATGCCTGGCTATTAAACACCTCTTATCGTGAACGGACAGAAAAACTTTACACCCTTGCCGGCGAGGTGGAAGCGAAGATGGGTAAAGAAAATAAGAAGGCGCGATAACGATCTGCCGGTTTAAATAACTTTTTAAAAGAAGCAATAAAATATTTAAAAAAAATATTTATTAAAGGGAGAATATATAATGTTGAGAAGCTTTGGAAGAAATGTTTTCTTAGCGGTGCTTTTTATCTCCGGGTTATTTGCGGGAGAAGAAGTAACTTCTCTGTCGCAATACGGCATTACCTGGGAATTTGAAAAGCCCGTAAGTTCCGGGAGATATATTACCGGTGACTTCTGGGTTGCCGGTCCGGTAACTCTGAAGAATATCAAACCGGCTTCTGCCGCCGGACGGCACGGCTCGGTGGTCAATCCGCCTGCGGGTAACAAGCAGGGTTATGATGACCGCCTGAACGGTTTTACTCCGGCCTTACAGGTTACGCTCCCGCTGGAACTAAAACCCGGCCAGTCGCTGGTGAGTACTCTAAGCGTTAATAAAGTCGGGGAGAGGACACCGGATACAGTTAACGGACAGTACTGCCGCGGGCCGGTTCAGACGGCTGCGGTCTTGACCTGCGTTATTTCCGCTCCGCCGGCTGATGCCTTTCGTCCTGCCTATGTGGGCGCGGAAAAACTTAATTTTACCGCCGGCCAGCTGCGCCGCGAAATGCTGCCCAAGGTTAAAGCCGCAGGGAAGGTGCCTGAGGCGGCCGGTTACGAAAGGTACTTGCAAAGAATCTGGCTTGATCACTGGCCGGATTGGAGTTCGCGGGAGATGCACCCTATGGAAAATATGCCGGACTACGGCCGCGAAATAACAAATGTTGTTTCCACGGTCAGCCTTATGCTTGTGGTGGAGGATCCGGAAGGCAAGTATGAGAAACTGCTTTTGAAATTTGTCCAGCTGGGGATAGACTACTACGGCGTGACTCAATCGAATAATAAACTCTGGTTTGCCAACGGCGGTCATGACTCCGGCCGGAAAATTCCTATAATTTTCGCCGGGGTACTTTTGAATCACGACGGAATGAAAAATGTCAAAGCCATTTTTGCCGAGGACGATCAAACCTATTATGGCGAAGGCTACCGCGGGCAGAAAGTTCTCTGGAAGATAGATCCCAGCGAAGCCCGCAAGCACGAGCACCTGCGGCCGGAAAAGTGGGCCGGACCGCCGTTTGTGCGCGATAATGACGGCTGGAAGTCCGAGGGTTACCGTGCTTTGAACGGGCCGACCTGGGTAGCGCAGGCGCTTACCGCCAGAATGCTGGGAGTTAAGGATAACTGGAACCACAATCCCTATTTTGATTATGTGGATCGCTGGGTTCTTGAAGCCAAAACCGGTATGGTCGATAAAAAAACAATGCAGCCGGCGGGTTATAATCCATTTCCTTCTGATTTTGTAAAGGCGATGTGGGAGACCTATCGCGAAAAAGCCGATGAAATCGGTGCCGAAAATTTGAAAAAATTGAAAACATTAAAATAATAGCAAAGTAAAGCCTTAGAATATGGAGGTAAATCCTGGAAAATTGCCGGAAAAAGTGTTTCTGGTTTTTTCATAAAGGCCTTTGTTGGGAAAGGAATTCGAGGAAAATTTGTAATAAATAGATAAAATTCTTAAAATCCGCGTTGTTTTCTGATATAATATTAACTAATTATTAGGAAAAATCCGGTTTTATGGAACTTTTAACTGCTGAACTGTGTCTATATAGAAGAACCAATGATTACATATTACATTCTTAAAATGCTTTGTACATCGTACTTAGTACTTTGTACTTAATTTTTTTGTAAGGGGGTACTTCACTTGATAGAAGTAAAAAAACTCACCAAGTTCTATGGTCCAAATAGAGCGGTGGAAGATGTTTCCTTCACCGTTGAAAAAGGGCAGATTTTAGGTTTGCTGGGTCCGAACGGCGCCGGCAAGACTACGATTATGAGAATTCTCACGGGGTATTTTCAACCGACCTCCGGCTCGGCAACAGTTGCGGGTTTTGATGTAGTCGAAGAAACTATGGAAGTAAAAAAACGCATCGGGTATCTGCAGGAAGTCCTGCCTCTCTATCATGAAATGGTTGTCTCTTCCTATCTGGAATTTGTTGCCGAACTTAAAGGCGTGCCAAAAAACGACCGGAAAAAACAGATCCGCAAAGCCATGGAACTTACAAGAACAAACGATGTTTCCAACAGGATAATCGGCCGGCTCTCCCGCGGCTATAAACAGAGGGTTGGCTTAGCTCAGGCGCTCCTTAACGAGCCCGAGGTTTTGATATTAGACGAACCCACTATCGGCCTGGACCCCAAGCAGATTATTGAGATCCGGGAACTTATAAAAAATATGGCCGGCGAGAGAACGGTTATTCTTTCCAGTCACATTCTGCCCGAGGTTTCCATGACCTGTAATAAAGTTGTTATTATTGATGCCGGTCATATCGTGGCCGAAGATACCCAGGAAGGGCTCCTGCAGAAATCCGAAGGCGGCGACCGGGTCTCTGTTAAACTCAAAGGGAATTTGACGGGGGAAGATATTAAAAAAGAGTTTACCAAAATTAATAATGCCGGAATTGTTTCCGTAAAGAACGAGGGCAGCTCCACCGTCATAGAAGTGGTTCGCGCCGGCAGCATAGATATCCGCGAAGACATATTCAGAACCGCCGTAAAGAATGACTGGGTCATCCTGGAAATGAAGAGCGCGGCTTTGAGCCTGGAACAGGTCTTCTTGAAACTTACAACGAGGGAGGAATAAAATGAACAAGGTCTGGGTTATTGCAAAAAGAGAATTAAAGTCCTATTTTGTTTCGCCCGTGGCGTATGTCGTTATCGGGCTGTTTCTCCTTATTTCCGGTTACTTTTTCTATGTTATCCTGGCCTCTTCCCGGATGGCGGAAGCCCGGGGTATAATCATGAATATGAGTTTTACCTTTATGCTTATGAGCCCCCTTATCACTATGCGCCTGCTTTCCGAGGAAAAAAAGCTGGGGACCATAGAATTTCTCTTTACTTCACCTATTAAGGTCTCGGAAATAGTCGCAGGTAAATACCTGGCGGCTTTAATCCTCTTTTTAGCGATGGTCGTTATTACTTTTCAGTATCCCCTCTATCTTATTCTTTTTGGTAAACCGGATCTCGGTCCTATTTTCACTTCCCTGCTGGGCTTTTTTCTGCTCGGGGGCACCTATCTTGCGGTGGGGCTCTTTGCCTCTTCCCTGAGCGAGAATCAGCTTATTTCCGCTATTGTCGGCATGGTGGTTCTGATATTTCTTTGGGTCATCGGTTGGGCGGGGGATCTTATCGGCGGCGGCGCGGGGAATTTTATCAGCAGCCTTTCGATGATGAACAATCTTGAAAACCTGGGCAAGGGCGTTCTTGATGCCGGAAATATCTTCTATTATATAGCGATGATTTTCTTCTTCCTTTTCATTACGGTAAAGCGTCTTGAATGGAAGAGATGGTAAGGGGGATGATTAAAAAAATGAAAAAAATTATAGAAAACATTAAAGAAGTATTTAAAAAACTTTTTAAGGGCCGGAATCTCAAGCACGGGACCAACGCAGTACTTTTGATTCTTATGGTCCTGGGTATCATCTGGTTTGTTCAGCGCATAATCAACAGTTACCCTTTGCAGTACGATACCACGGCCAATAAACAATACAGCATCTCCGACCAGTCAAGAAAAATAGTTAAAGATCTTAAACAGGATTTGCGGGTAACCGTTTTTGTCAAGAGAAGTGTGCTTTATGAGAAATATATGATCTCCCTGCTTAAGGATCTTGCTAAGGTGAGTTCTAAAGTTAAGACCAAGATTTATGATCTTGATGTGGACACCACCGCCGCCAAGGGCTACAATATTATGGAATACAACACCATGGTTATTGAACTCGGAGATAAAAGAAAGGATATTTATGAAAGGGATATTATAGGGCAGGATCCCCGCCGCCAGCAGCAGGGAGGCGTGGAGTTCAAAGGCGAACAGGCAATAATCAACGCGATTTTGGAAGTGCAGGAGACCGGAAAAAAGATAGTTTATTTTACCGACGGGCATAAAGAGAAAGACTCGGATGATATGAAGACGCCTGCGGGCGCGGCCGTAATCAAACAGACCCTGATCGGCGATAACTATGAAGTAAAAAAGCTTAATATTATAAAAGAAGGTAAAATTCCCGCGGATTGCACAGTGCTTGTGGTAGCCGGGCCCCAGCAGGCCTTCTCCGCCGCCGAAGCGGAGGCTGTAAAAAAATATCTGGAAAACGGAGGCAAGGCGATGCTTTTACTGGAGCCGCTGGTAAATGCCGGCTTCGATTCCGTCCTGGCTAACTGGGAACTAAAAATGGATAATGATTTTGTAGTGGATACCAAGAGCTGCCTTAACCTTGTTATGTATTCCGACCCGGCCTCGCCCATCCCTGAATATGAAACACATGCGATTACGGAGCCTTTAATCAAAAACAATGTTCCTGTCTTCTTTCCTTCGGTCAGGTCTATATCCGAGCTTGAGAAAAAGAAGAACCGAACCATTGTAAAAGAAAAACTATTTATGTCCTCTCCTACGAGCTGGGGTGAAACTGACCTGGCGAGCCTGAAGTCCGGCAAGGTCAGAAAAGATGCTGCTGATCTTCCTGCACCGCTCTGTCTTGGTTATACTGTTAAAGAAATTGTCAAAGCCGGAAAAGAGGTAAAGAAGGATAATAAAAAAGAAACAGACTATGAAACAAAGATAGTTATCATCGGGGACTCTGATTTTATCTCCAATGCGCCCGGAGGCGTGGGTGGCTATCAAGGTGGTACGGAACTTTTCGCTAATTCAATTAACTGGCTTATGGATGAAGGCTTAAAAATTGCTATAAGACCCAAGACTGTTGATATTCGGCCTCTCCTGCTTACCCCGGTACAGGATACGATTGTCTGGGTTATGACAATTTTTGTCACGCCTCTTTTAGTAGTAGGCGCCGGGTTGTTTGTATGGTGGAAGAGAAGAGGAAGATAAAGTATAAAGTGCAATTTACAAGGTACAAGGTGAAAGCAAGAGTTTACATTTAAAGACCATTATAGACTTTGATGAACTTTTAGAGACATTTATCATTTTCTGGAAAGTCTTAGTCTAACTGGAAAAGGGGGTATTTGCATCGTGAGTCCCAAAAAAAAGAGTTTTAAAACTACCTGGATTGTTGCCGGTATATTTATTCTGCTTGCCGCGGTAGCGCTTTATTTAGACAGTGGCGATAAAATAAGCCGGGATAAAATAAAGATCTACAAAATTGAAAAAGACGATATTAAATCTTTTGAGCTGATTAATAATCTTAAAACGGAAACAGTTTCCTGTGAGCGTTCAGGCGCTTCTGATTGGGGGATGCTTAAACCCAGAGCCTATGAGATAGAAAAAAGCGAGGTGGAAGCGGTAGTTACAAATCTTGCCTCCCTGTCTTTGGATCGCAAAATAGAGAAGCCGGGAGCACTTAAAGATTACGGCCTGGAAAAACCTGCGTATGCCGCGGTTTTTGTCCTGAAAAACGGGAAAAAACACACTCTCTTTATCGGGGATAAGAACCCCACAGGCACCTTCTATTACCTGAAAGATAAAGACATAAATGATATTTTTCTCGGCTATAGTTTTTCGTTGGAACCTCTGCTGAAGGGCGTTAAAGATCTTAGAAAAAAATCCTTTTTCGACATAGACACCGGTATGGTTAACCGTGTAGATGTGAAATTTGAGACCAAAGAGTATTCACTCCTTAAGGGAGAGGACAAGAACTGGCTCATTTCGCCCTATACTTTTAAGGGCAGCAAGGACGAAGTAGAAAAACTACTAACTTCCTTGAAAAAAATAAAAGCAACTGACATAATAGAGGATGAAGCGAAAGATCTTAAAAAATACGGGCTCGACCGGCCCCGGCTTTTGGTCACGGTGTTTTTGGATAACGGGAAGAAGATAACGGCGCTTGTAGGAAAAAAACTGGCCGAAAAAGAAGAAACTTACGCCCGGCTCGAAAATTCCATGGTGATATACTCGATAAACGGTGATTTCATCAAAGAAGCCGATAAAACTTATAATGATTACAGGGACAAAAAACTTGTCTGGCTTAAGGAAGCGGAGATTAGTGAAATAGAAATTGTAAACGGTAAAAAGAAATTTACCGCGTTGAAAGATAAAACCGGAGCCTACGCACTTGTTCTCCCTGCCCGGCCGGCCGGCGATAAAAGCAAAGTCAGCAAAGAAAAAAAAGGTGAAGAAGTATTAAAGAAGCTTATTAATCAGCTGCTGGAACTAAAAGCCGAAGAGTTTACAGATGATTCCGGAAAAAAACTGGAAAAATATGGTCTAAAAAACTCCGTGCAGAGTGTTGCTCTTTACAACAGGGAGAACAATGAAAGGGTGCTTAAATTCAAACTTTTCCTCGGCGAAGAGACAAAAACCGGGATTTTTGCTAATATAAACATTTCAGATTCGGTCTTTGTTATAAGTAAGGCTGTTGTAGATTCCCTGAAGGAAATTGAGAAAGCCGCAGAAGCTAAGTAAACAAGCGGTTTTCGGGAGAAAACATGAAAAAAGCACTTCTAGTGTTTTTGTTTGCGGTACTTTTCTTGGTGGGCTGTGCCTCAGAAAAGTCTGCTATAAGAGACACCAAGGTCAATAATGAAATCCAGGCATTGATAGGCGCGGCCAGGACGGCGATTGTTGAGGCCCGGTCAGCTGGAGCAGAGAAGTACGCTAAAGAGTTTCTCGAATCAGCGGAGTCCAAACTCATAGTTGCCGAAGAAGCTCTGAAGAAAGATGAAAATGAAGTAGCTCTGAATTTTGCAAAAAAAGCCAAAGAAGAAGCCATGACAGCCAAAAACAAAGCGTTGGCCGGTGCCATGCTGGAAAAAGCAGGAGCCGCTATTAAAGCTGCGGCCGCAGCCGGCGCGGAAAATTCCGCTCCGGAACTTTATAATCGGGCGGAAAAATATTTACTCGCCGGGCAGAAAAAAAAACATTGAAAAAGATTATACAGGTGCTTATGAGGCGGCAAAAATAGCTTACGAGAGCGGCTCCGAAGCCCTGAGATTATCTGAACTGGTTAAAAAAAATAAAGATTTACTTGAGCAGGCAAAAGCCGATATTGCTGAAGCAGAGAAAGCAGGCGCCGGAAAAGCCGCCCCGGAACTTTTAGCTTCGGCGAAAGAAAATATGAACAAGGCCCTTGCCGCTTTTTCTGAAAAAGATTATGTCAGTTCTATTGACTCTGCGGGTAAGGCCTCTGATGATGCCAAAGCCGCAAAATCGGCGTGTCTCGCTGCCGCCTCGGTTAAGGCCGCTGCACTGGCGACTAAATATACCGTAATAAAAGGCGATAACCTCTGGAATATCTCTAAAAGTCCCCTGGTATTTTCTGACCCTTTCCTCTGGCCACTCCTTTATAAAAATAATAGAGATAAGATAAAAGATCCGGATTTAATCTATCCGGAACAGCAATTTGAGTTACCGGTAAAGCCGGTTGAATTACAAAAGTAAAAAAGAAGAAACGGCACGCTAAATAAGTAAAGTTGTAAATCCCGGGACCCGGTTTAATCTTACCGGGTCTTGTTGCTTAGCCCCCCGCGGAAAACAAAGGAAAGAAGATGAGAGAACTTCTACTTAAGAACTGCAGGATATTTTCACCAAAACCGCTGCCCGGCTTTAATGATATTCTTATAAAAAAAGGAAAAATAGCACGGATAGGCCAAAAAATAAAAGAAAAAAATATCCCTCTTCTTGATTGCCGGGGAAGGCGGGTCGTTCCCGGCTTTATTGATGTTCATCTGCAGGGCGCAGGCGGTTTTGATTTTCTGACGGGAGACAGGCCCGGTATAGAAAAACTGGCCTATTCGGCTCTCTCTTCAGGCACCACTTCTTTTCTTGCCACTACCGAAGTTGTAAAGGACGGCAAAGAAGAACACCTTAAACGGCTTCGGGATTATATACAAGACCGTGATTTCTTGTATGCAAAGCCTTTGGGTATCCATCTGGAAGGACCGTTTATCAATTATCAGAAAAAAGGTATGCTAAATCCCGGGGTAATAACAAAGCCCGGGCTAAAATATTGCAGAGAAATAATAAAAGATACGGGTGCCACTCTCAAAATGATGACGCTTGCTCCGGAACTTAAAGGGAGTATCTCTATCATCCGGGAGCTTAAGCGTAAAGGCGTTCTCGTTGCGCTGGGGCACACCCTGGCCGGCTATGAAGAGGCAAAAGCAGGAATAAATGCGGGTATAAGCCAGGTCTGCCATCTCTTTAACGCTATGACCCCGCTCGATCACAAAAAGCCCGGGGCCTTTTTTGCGGCGCTAGAGGCAAATAAAGTTACCGTCCAGCTTATCTGCGACGGTGTCCATATTCATCCCGCCGTGCTGAGAATGGCTTACCGGCTTTTTGGGGTAGAACGCATCTGTATTATTACCGATGGCCTGGCCAATCTCGGCCTGCCTGACGGGGAATATACTTACGGGGACCGCAAATATAAAAGTATAAACGGGACCTGTTATTATAAGGATGGGACGCTTATAGGCACCGCGCTTCCCATAAATAAGGCCGCAAAAAGATTTCAGGCCTTCACCGGGGCTTCCTTTGAAGAAACTATCAGGATGCTGAGCACCGTTCCTGCCAAATCCATAGGAGCCCTGAACAAAGGTGAATTAAAATGCGGTAAAGACGCGGATCTAGCCGTAATAGATAAAGATTTTAATGTATATGCCGCAGTTGCAGGCGGTATCGCGGGATATGTGACAAAAAAGTAAGGGTAGTGTCAAACGGCACATGAAAAAATGAAGAATTTTGGTAAGGAATTATTTTCTGCTTTAATTTGTTTAATCAGTCCACCTACGGTGAGATCTCGCCTTAAGGCGGACAATCGGAAATTTTGAGCGAAGTAGCGAAATCCGCCAACGCTTTGGGGCGGAAGTAATTAGTTACCGGGAGAGATTATGAAAATTAAAAAAGTTTTGCTTGATACGGATATCGGAGATGATATTGACGACGCACTGGCTCTGGGTTATCTGGGAAAAAGCAGTGACATATTTTTGCTTGGAGTTTCTACCGTATTTTTAAAAACCCGGGAAAGAGCTGAGCTGGGCGCAGCGGAGTTACAGGTGCTCGGAAAATTTAACCTTCCGATAGTTGCAGGCGCCGGCCGGCCGCTAAAAATTGAAAATGCACTGTATAAGAAAAAATTGCAGGAGCACAAACCCCGGCAATTTGAAATACTCTCAAAAATTAAGCCCCTGATAAAACCTTATCCTATGGATGTTGTAGAATTCCTGAAAAATAACATAGAAGCGCACAGCGGCGAGGTGACGCTTTTGACCATAGGACCGCTCACCAATATCGGCCTTTTATTTAGAAAATATCCAAAAATAGCAGAGAAACTCAAAGAAATAGTTATTATGGGTGGCGTAATTACGCCGTCTTTTCCGGAATGGAATATTCTCTGCGATCCGGAAGCTGCCGCCATTGTCTTCAATGCCGGCGCGCCCATAAGAATGATCGGCCTGGATGTAACCCTAAAATGCCTTCTTCCTGAGGCCCAAATCAGAAGGTTTGAGAAATCAGGCCGGGAACTTCCGGTATTGCTCGGGAAACTTATCCGCCTTTGGCAAAAACAGCTTGCGGGAGTTTCGGGAAACAGTAAAGCCCACTCGCCTATTCTCCATGATCCGCTGGCGGCAATGGCCCTGAATACGCCGGACCTCCTGGAATATCGGCCCTGTAAAATAGCCGTTGAAACTGGGGGGAAATATACAAGAGGGGTCACTCTGCCGATTTCTAATTGCTGGAAACGGGGTAAAAACGGAGTCGAGATAGTATTAAATCCCAAAGAAAAGCCAAATGCGCTCGTAGCTGTCAGAGTAAATGCAGAGCTGGCCGTAAAAACCTTCACCGAAAGGATACTGTCTTAAACTCTTTTTAATACTTTTTCAGATATAATTCTGATAATTTTACCGGCCTTTTGAGATCAAATGGCGAGGTAACAGGCTGTCCACCGTTCGATAATCAAACGGTGAGATCTCGACCTAATAAGGCGGACTTAATGACCATTATTTTAGGTTTTCAGTAGCCTGTTAGAGGAAAGAATGCTCACTATATATTTCAGCCCTTTTGGCAATAAAAACGGAAAAACTCCTTCCGAGGATATAATTTCCGGTATTGCAAAGCCCGGGAAAAGTATTCTTTATATTTCCCCCTCCGGCCGGAAAGCTGAGGCGACGGGAAAAAGTTTCTTTGCTGAAAATGAAAAACGGGATTTTTATTCTCTGGACCGTTTCATAGAGAAAGTACTTAAAGACAAAAAAAGCCCTGTGCCCGCAGGATATCTGGACGATAAATTAAAATTTATAATTGTGCAGGAGATACTTTCTTCTAATGCAAAATACGCCGGCTTATTTAACCGGTCTTTAGGTACTATAGGCGTACTTACCGAACTTATCTCCGATTTCAAATATTACGGCTACGGTAATGATACCGCAAAACTTAAGAGCCGGCTTGCGGAAACGCTGGGGACTTATGACCGGGTTTACGAGCGGGCAATTTTTGCGGTTGAGATTTTTGAGAAGTATCAGGAGAAAATAAGAGAACTTAATTTTGCCGATGATATTGACCGGCTGAAAACGGCGGCGGAAGCGTTACCCGGGGCTAAAATGCATTATGATTATCTGGTCCTCGACGGTTTTTTTGATGTACCTGAAGCCCAGAAGAGTATCTTCACCGGGATTATCAAGATATGCACTCATACTCTTGTAATTCATTACGGTGCCGAAAACATAGCGGATTTAAAAGATGTAAAAAGCGATTTCCTTGAGCATGTACAAAGTTTGGGTAAATGTGCTATAAAAATGAGGCGGTCTGAAGAAAAGCTAAGGCTGCCCGGGGCCTGTCTGATACATAAAGCTGATTCGGTTGACGAGGAAGTTAAAGAAATTGCCTGCAAAATACTGGAAATAAAACAAAAGGACCCGGTGTGCAAATATCCGGAGATAGCCGTAACTTTTCCTTCTATGTTTACCTATATGCCTTACATAAAAAGAATCTTCCCGAAATACGGAATTCCGTTTTCAACATCTGTGGAGATGCCTTATTTTAGCCTGCCCGGGATAATTCCCGTAATGCTTCTTCTGCGCTGTTTGCTTGAGGATTTCCCCCGCAGAACTGTTGTAGATATTACCTCTTCTTTGAATTTTCTGGCCTTCTCAAAGGAAGGGCGCGCGCTTATTTCTTCAGCTTCCAGAAAAGCCGGGATAGTGGGGGGGCTTCTCCAATGGTCGGAGCTTGAGGAGAGACTGTCAAACGAAGAACCAGTTTATAGTGAGACGCATACCGGAAGCATTCAAAAGCTAAAGAAAGATCTTCACCTGTTATTTGCCGCTATGGAAAAACTGAATAAATCTATGCCTTTGATAGAGTTTGTCGTGCTTATCAGAAAGACGCTTAAAACACTCGACTATACAATAAAAAATGAAGCTTTAAGCCAGGCGTTTTCGAGGTTGCTGGCCGGCATGGAAACCCTGCTTAAGGTTTTTAACGGCCATTCCAATTCGCCGGCAGAAAATGCCCGTCTTTTTATTAATATACTCTCCCGGGCTGCTTTCAGGGAGGAAGAAGAAAGCGCTGAGGCTGTTCAGGTTTTGGGCATAATGGATACCCGCGGTTTATATTTCCGGCACTTATTTTTTGGCGGTTTAGCCGACGGTGATTACCCCGTAAGACCCAAACAGGAATTGATTATTCCCGATAAAATCAGAAAGGAACTCGGGTTGGTCCATTTTCAGAGGAAAATAGAACTTCAAAAACTTCATTTTTACAGGCTCCTGCAGGCACCGGAAGAGGAAGTCTACCTTTCGTATCCGGCCCAAAAAAATGAGAAGCTGGTCCTTATGTCAAATTTTCTGCCGGAGACAACCGCTGCAAAAAACCGGAGTGCGGCGCACCCGCCGACAAAAGAAGAGGAACAGCAGGCCGCAGGCCGCCTTCTTGGAGTTCCGGCGGTTTCTTTTAATAACATAGAGTTTGCGGACAAAAAAAAGGCGGCGGCTTATATTAATGCCCTGTTTTCGGGCCGGTCTGAAATTAGTGTCACGGCTATTGACCGCTACCTTGATTGCCCGTTTATGTTCTATCTCGAAAAAATATTACGCCTGGAAATTTTAGAAGAACCAAAATTTGAGATTGAGAGCGCACATATCGGGACCATTTTGCATAATGTTATGGAAGGCGGTTTCAGCCCGGGGAAAAAGAATAACGCGGCGCTTAAGACCAGGCTTGAAGCCTCCATACAAAAAGAACTCGCAAAAACCACGCTGCATATTTTCTGGAAAGAGCACATCGCCCGCCGGATGGAAATATTGCTGACCGGTATTTTGAAAGAAGAACTCGAACTTTTTAAAGTTTATCCCGCGGTCTACTGCCTGGAGAAAAAAGGGCGTTTTAATATTCTGGACGGGAAAGCCGTTGTTAAGGGGCGGATTGATCGTGTCGATTGCGATGACCGGAGGTTTATGGTGCTTGATTATAAGTCCGGGAGCGGTGCGCGCGGCTATTTTGACAGGACAAGAAAAGGAGAGAGCATACAGCTCCCTCTTTATGCAAGGATGATTGCTGCCGAAAGGCCGGACTTGAAGGTTGGCGGGTTTTGTGTCTATGACCTGAAAGAAGGACGGGCGCGGGTAGTTAAAGAAGATAAGGTTTCGGAACTCTATGAGAACGCTCTGCTCACTGCAGGAAATGCAGTTACTTCAATTTTTAACGGCGATTTTCCTAAAAAAGCCGAGAAGGGCGGAGGCAGCTGCTGGGGCTGTTCTTATGCTGCCCTCTGTAAACCCTGAAACCGGAATTACCTGCGGATTGCGTAAGGCTCCGTTGCTTCAAACAAAGGCAGAGTCTTGCCCTTTACGGATTTGTTTGAGAAAAATACAAGTTCTCCATAGCGCGCAATGAGCTGCCGGCTACCGAGTTCTTTGTATTCCGCCAGATAAGTAAGGACAAAAACCTGCTCTTTTCCCTCAAGTATATTAATCATCTCCTCTTTTTTGGTAATAGCATATGCGGAAGACCGGTCTGTATAAAAGATAAAAGGCAGCTGCAGCGCGAAATACTCTTCTGTTTTATAGGTTAATACCCGGGTCCCCTCCGGAACCGTTGCTTTTACAAAAGGTGCCAGGGCTTTTATATCGGCGTTCCGGTTCCAATCCAGCCGCACGGGCGTAAAGAGAATGATTACCGAAAGGATGAATCCCAGGGCAAAAAAAGAATAGAGTGTAAGTTTTTTGGTCTTTTCCTTCTTCAGCAGGTACTCATTTGCAAAGAGGGATCCCATTATGGCAAAAGCAGGAAAAACCGGCATAATATACCAGATTTTTCTGGCATTGGCCAGAGAGAGGAGGCAAAGCGTTATCAGCACATGTGAAACAAGAAGTATCGAGCCATTATCTTTCTCTTTAACCCATTTTTTAACCATCAAGCCAAAGCCGGCCAGGGCCAAAAATACCCAGGGCTGATAAAAGCGGAAGAGCTCTATAAAGTAAGTGGCGTAACTCCGCAGGTTTTGTTTGCCGGCTTCTTCTTTTAGAGCGCGGTCGAAGATGATGTAGCCGAAATGTGTCTTGAAGAAAGCCGGGCCGCTAACTTTATAACTGTAATAGTACCAGAGAGCAGGAAGCAAAAGAGCGATATAGCTTCCTATTGTCAGCCGCAAGGAGAAGCCGGCGTGGAATTTTTTATTAAAAAAAACATAACTAAAGGCGGTCAGCAGCGGGAAGAGTCCCAATAGATTTTTGGTGAGGATGGCGGTGCCGGTTGCAAGGCCGAAGAAAATTAAATAGGAGACCTGCTTCTCCGGTTTGTCTTCGGGTTCTTTTACCGCTTTAGCAAAGAAAAAAAGCGCAAGCAGCACAAAGAAAGTAAGCGTGACATCCAGCATCGCGTGTCTTGCGTATTTTGTAAAAATCTGGGTGGTCAGGAGAATTACCGAAGAAAAAATGCCGGTCCATTGCCCGTATAAAAGCCGGCCCAGAAAATAGACAAGCATTATCGTGAGTAAACCAAAGAAAGCGGAGTGGAAACGGGCTGTAAACTCCGAGATGCCGAAAGTTTTATACATTAAGGCCATGGACCATAGGCAGACCGGGTCGTTTTCGTGCATCGGCCGGCCTTCATAGTGCATCGTCAGCCAGTCGCCGGTTTTAACAATCTCTTTTGCCTGCTGGGCGTAATAGCAGTCGTCCAGAGAGGCCAGGCCTCCTTGCCCCAGTTTGGCAAATAAAATTACTGCCGCAAAAAGTGAGATTATGGCGAGTTGCAATTTTTCGCTCTTTAGCATTATGGAAACTACTTTAGGACATACTTTTTAAGTTTTGCGAATTTATCAAAGGGTTTTTTATCCGTAGAAACTCTGCCGTAGGTGGAAACTATCTTTGCTTCCTCCGGCGTTGGCTGAAGGAGATAACTGGTCGGGGTAAACTGTTCAAGGATATGGCCTTTCTTTTTGAGCGCATCAAGGTTCTTTACTACTCTTACATAAGAAAGCGGTGCCTTTGAGGCCAGGCGGTAGGTCCAACCCATAGCAAAACAGGGCATATCAATTCTTGCGGTAAAGATATGGGGAAACACGCTTTTAACCGTCTTATATATGGTAGCATAGGACTCCGGGAAGAGAACATAGTTATCGGTATGTATGGAAAGTATCCCATCCTTGTTCATTCTGCCGGCGCAGATTTCGTAGAATTCTTTTGTGTAAAGCATTTTTGACGGTCCGTGTGGTTCGGTCAGGTCTATTATCATTACATCGAACTTCTCTTTTGTGTCTTCAAGATACTGCCTGGCATCCTGATAGACTATCTCTATTCTCTTATCTTTAACAACCTTCTGAATGACCGGATAGTACTTAATACAAAAATCCACAACGCCTTTATCTATTTCAACCATAAGGATGCGTTCTAGCCCTTTAAACTTAATCGCTTCTTCAAGAGAGAAACAGTCACCGCCGCCTACTATACAAATGGATTTTGCCTGTTTATGCGCTAAAACCGGAGCTGAGACCAGGTACTGGTGGTAGCGGTTTTCGTCCCTTTCCGAGATCTGAATCTTGCCGTCTAAAAATAAGAGGGTCCCAAAGGTTTTATTTTTAAATAACTGCATCGACTGAAAAGGAGTTTTGCCTTTCCAGAGGGCTTTGCCTTTGTAAGTGTGCCCGAATTCATCTGTGGTCCATTCCTGTTTTATCTGCATAATAGCTCCTTGAAAATTATATTAACAACTAAAGGATTATACATTCAAAGCAGAAGAACTTCAACAGGATTATATATTGTTGTTGGTTTTCGTACCGTTCTATTGAGTTATGATTATTGTTTGGGAAAATACAAAAAAATACAGTAAAATATGTATGTAAATTCATATTGCGGGCGTGTAAGCGCCGGGATAGGCATAAAGTCAAAACAGGTCAGGGATTATGGCGGAAGAAACAATAGAACAAAAAGAAGATTTGCCAAAAAAACTTTTATCTAACATGCTTTTTGATATTGGTTATGTGAATGTTTTTATTGCTCTTTCTAGCGGTGTTTTTATGACCGGCCTGCTTCTTTTATTCGGGGCCAATAATTCCCAGATCGGTCTTATTACTTCTATTCCGCTTTTTGCGCAGATAGTCGCCCCGGTCTTCTCCTTCTATATAGATAGATCAAAAGAAAGACGCAGGCTCTGCTTAAAAACCATATTTCCCATCAGGATACTCTGGATAATTATAGCCACTCTACCCGTTCTGGTCTATTACAAACTCCTTCCTATTCCGTTAACTGTAATGACGATTATAATAGGTTTGATTGCCTTTCTGGGTGTTTACTCTGGTACTGTCTGGATGTCCTGGATGGCCGACCTGATTCCGGAAAAACACCGGGGTTTTGTTTTTGGCAGGCGGATGATGATAGGCGGTCTGGTTCTGGCCCTCGTTGGCTTTGCCGGTGGGCGGTACCTGGATTTCTGGAAGGATAATCAATATTTTGGCTTTTCAAGCATGCTGGGCGTGGCTTCGATATGCGGGCTCATTTCTTTTGTCTATCTGTCACGGTTCCCTGAGGTGCCTAACCAGCACAGCGGCGGCGGTGATTTTTCCTTTATGACCATACCAAACAAATTCCTTGAGATAGCCAAGAATAAGAATTTCTTGAACCTGGTCTTCTATAACGCTTCTATCGGCTTTGCAACCTCTCTTATCGGGGTCTATGTAACCGTTTTTATGCTGAAAGAGATGAAATTAAGTTATACCTTTTTAAGTATCATGGTCATAGCTCACAGTTTAACCTATCTTTCCCTGGCAGAATTCTGGGGCAAACTTATTGACAAATACGGCTGTAAGCCCATACTTATAGTCTGCACCCGGGCGATGATAATTTTCCCTCTGATTGTTATTTATGCCGTTCACAACAAATGGATCCTTATTCCGATGAATGTTGTGGCGGGTATTTTCTGGTGCGGGCTCGAGCTTTCCCAGTTTAACGCCATACTGAAACTTTCACCCAAGCAGGACCGCGCGATGTACATCGGTTTTAATACTATGGTCACGAGTATTGCCTGTGCCGTGGCCCCGATAATCGGCGGGTTTATGATAGATGAAATAGGTGCCGCAAAATTTAACCTTCTTTTTATAGGCTGGGGCGGTTTTCAGATACTGTTTTTTATCGGCGGCGTGCTAAGATATATACCGACGCTGTTTTTAAAAAGCATTGTGGAGCCCAAGGAAGAGAAGATAGAAGAAGTCGTCCGGGTTATAAGGACGACAATCGGAACCGGCTTCATAGATGGTATGGGAGTACTGATAAATTATATGATAATTCCGGTGCAGACCGCGCGGCATTTAATAGAACACCTGATAGACCATAAGCATGTACACAAAACCGATAAAAAGGATGCAGAGCATTAAAAATCAGGATTTTAAAAAGCAACTAAAATCAGCTGAATTGCTGACTGAATGGCGAAATATGCTTAGTGGAGCGGTAATCTGTTTTTAAAAGTTCCGAAAATTAGTGATGACTATTTCTTCATATTTGTCGCTAGCGAAGAGGCGTAAATGAAAAGAAAATTTATTCCCGTAAAATTCCCGAATAAGGATTTTCAGCTTGTTGTAAGGAAAAACGCATATTTCTCTCCCTCCGGACAGCTGCATTCTCAATTCCGGGAGATAGAAATCCATTATTTTACGGAGGGGAAAGGAACTTACCTGATAAATAATAAATTATATGATGTGGCCGGCGGCTCGTTGCTAATTATTCACAGAAATGAGCTCCATAATATTGTCAGTGTGGGAAAAAGTTACCCGTTAAAATTCTACAGTATTTATTTTACCGCAAAGACTTTTGATAATTTTAAAGATTTTAAACCGTATTTGCTGAAAAATATCTTCAGATGCCGGCCTGATTTTGTGCACGTTTTAAATATGAAAGAAAACAAGGCATTCGAGATAGACTATCTTGTTCGGTCAATGTTTGGAGATTATGAAAAAAAAGAACAGGCCTGGAAGGAAGCTTTGATAGTCCAGCTTGTCAGGCTTGTTATTTTGGCCAATCGAGCCATGTCGCAAAATCCTGCTAAAGAAAATAAGCTTAGAAAGAAAGAAGATATGCAGAAAGTATTGGACTATATTGAAAAAAATATTTTAAAAGAATTATTTGTCGAGAATATTGCTTCGGAGGTTGGCCTCTCGCCGAACTATTTGAGTTTTAAATTCAAGAGAGCATTGGGTATGAATTTAAAGAATTATATCAATGCGAGAAAAATAAATGAAGCAAAGAAGATTCTGGAAAGGACTCCTCCGGAAAAAATCATCTCTATTGCTTACAGTCTTAGTTTTAAGGATCTTAGTCATTTTAACCATACCTTTAAAAAATTTGCGGGGTTAAGCCCTTCTTCATACAGAAAACTTGTTTTGAACGCATGATTAGCTTTCGTTGAATTAGACAACTATATCAAAGAATTATACCAAGTATATAAAATGCGGTATGTTATACTCCTTTTAGCGTAAGCTCAACTTAAAGGAGAAAAACATGCAAAAGATGAGTTCTAAAGAAAGAATAAAAGCGACTATCAGGCATGAGAAAACCGACCACCTGCCTATGTGTTTTGACGGTATCTGCCACGGCGTTGTGACCTTCGTGAGCGAAATGTATCCGGATAAATATGAAAGGGCCTCATTTTTTCTTGAACTGGGTCTGGATACAGCGGTTTCGATAACTCCCCCGATAAATTCCACTGCAAATTATACCGTAAAGGAATGGATAGAAACGCAAAAAAACGAGATTTATCCGATTCTTCACAAGGAATATATAACAAAAAAAGGCTCATTGTTCCAGGTGGTGCGTAGAACAGAAGATTATCCCGGGCCAATAAGATTGATTAGCGACCATAATGTGTCAAGATCAAAACAGTTCCTGGTAGAAAAAGAAGAAGACCTTGAAAAGCTGGAACAGATCCTTGTCTCTCCGGAAGGTAAAGAGCTGGATGACTTTATGAAGGACGCAAAAGAAACAAAAAAGTTTTGCGACGAAAAAGGTTTAATTATGACCGGCTATCTCTCCGGTGTAGGCGATTCGCTTATCTGGTTTTCCGGCGTGGAGAATGTTTTGTTGGCTTCCCAGGATGCCCCGGAGTTTTTGAAAAGATATACTGCCATTGTAGGAAAGTGGAACAAACGAAGAATGGAAATAATGCTTGAGGGCGGAGTAGATCATATGATAAGGCGCGGCTGGTATGAGAGCACAGACTTCTGGTCCCCTGCACTTTACAGAGAGTTGTTTTTTGATTTTCTAAAAGACGAAGTAGAGACCTGTCACCGGGCTAATGTTACTTATGATTACTGTATGAACTCCGGGACTATGTCTCTCCTGGAGATGTTTAAAGAATTAAAATTTGACATCTTTTCAAATTTTGACCCGCTCCTCGGTAACACCGACCTGGTAAAAATAAAAGAGACGGTAGGCAAAGAAATGGCACTTTGCGGCGGGGTAAATAACTTTCTCGTGCTGGAAAAGGGCACCGAAGCGGAAGTAGAAGCCGCAGTTAAAGATGCGGTGCATAAACTTGCGAGCGGAGGCGGTTACATTCTGGCCCCGGGAGATTCCATCTACTTGAGCACCGATGCCACCACCAGAAGAAACTTTTATAAAATGATAGCCGTCTGGAAAGAACTGAGAAACGGCTAGTGTAAAAATAGTTTTTAAAGTCTTAAAAACTTAGGAATATTGTTAATGGTCCATAAAGGTCTATAAGCAAAGCTTTTCTCGAGAGGAAGGATATATAAATGTCAACATCCGTTGACATAGCGAGATAAGGTCCATAAGGTCTAAAATCGTTGAAGGATATTTAATGGAGAGGGTAGGTGGAAGTTCCAAATCTAAAAAGTATCAGACGATATTTTCTGGTCTTTCATTTAAAAACTTTTACGAACCTTGATAGACTTTTACAGACTTTAAGTGAATCATTACCCTCATCCATACCTACTCCCGGGGTAGAGCAATGGAACAATAGAACAATAGTTAATAGATGGAAGAAAAACAAGGTGAATTATGAGAAGTTGAGCATAGCGAAATCCGCCAACGCTTTTTGGCGGAGAAGCTGATGAAATGGAGGTTAGTATGAGTAAATTAGCGCTTTTAGGCGGTACCCCGGCAGTCACAAGAGACCGGAAAGATGCTTTCAAATGGCCTATTATAACAAAGGAAGATGAAGAGGCCGTCCTTGAAGTCCTGAGACGGGGCGGGATGTCAGGCACGGATATAACAAAAAAATTCGAAGCGGCTACTGCCGGCTGGCTTGATATGAAATATGCTCTGGGTTTTCATAACGGGACAGCGGCTGTCCAGGCGGCTATGTACGGGTGCAAAGTCGGCGTCGGCGACGAAATAATCTGCCCCAGTGTTACCTACTGGGCTTCCGTAGTTCAGGCCTTTTCTCTGGGCGCGACCCCGGTCTTTGCGGAAGTGGATCCGGATACCCTTTGCCTTGATCCTAAAGATATAGAAAGGCACATTACGAAAAAAACAAAGGCAATTGTTCTGGTACATTATGTCGGCCACCCCTGCGATATGGATCCCATTATGAAACTCGCAAAAAAATATAAACTGAAAGTTATCGAAGATATCTCGCATGCGCAAGGCGGGCTCTATAAAGGAAGAAAAGTCGGTACGATAGGCCATGTGGGCGCAATGTCTTTGATGAGCGGCAAGTCTTTTGTTGCCGGTGAAGCCGGTATGTTCGTGACCAACGACCTTGAAATTTACGAAAGAGCGATTGCCTTCGGGCATTATGAGAGGTTTGACGGTAAAATAAAAACTGCGTATTTGAAACCTTTCGCCGGCCTGCCTCTGGGCGGCTATAAATACCGGATGCATCAGCTGAGTGCGGCGGTGGGTCTGGTCCAGCTTAAATATCATGACATCAGAATGAAAGAGATTCAGAAAGCTATGAACTACTTCTGGGATTTACTCGAAGGCACCCCGGGACTGAAAGCGCACAGACCCGATAAAAACTCCGGCAGTACTATGGGCGGCTGGTATTTTGCCCACGGGCTTTATAAACCGGAAGAACTCGGTGGTCTCTCGGTAACAAGATTTGCTGAGGCGGTTAGAGCGGAAGGAGCAACGGCCTGCGGGCCGGGCTGTAACAAACCTCTCCACCTGCACGCGCTCTTTAACACCTGTGATGTCTACGGGCACGGCAAGCCAACGCGTCTTGCCCATACAAAAAGAGACCTGAGACAACTAAAAGGAAGTTTACCCGTAAGCGAAAGTATTAACGCCCGTACCTACGGCGTGCCGTGGTTTAAAAAATTCTATCCGGAAATAATCGAAGAACACGCAAACGCCTTCAAAAAAGTCTCGGCAAACTACAAAGAACTGCTCAAAGGCGACAAAGGCAACTCCAGAGACCTGGGCGGCTGGCATTTCTTTTCGCATAGATAAATAAAATAAGACAATGGGTAATGAATGATGGATGATAAAAGCAAAAAAAGCGGGGCAGGTCCTTTTATTAACGTGCGATTTCTTATCATCGGAGAATTTCAAGCATGAAGGTTGAACTTATTGCAGCTTGTGGAATTAATTGCGGGATTTGTAGCATGTATCTATCATATTTAAATGGGTTAAGACAGGCAAAAGGGCGGATACGGCATTGTGAGGGGTGTAATATAGTTGGGGGAAAATGCACAAGGTGCAAGACAGGTAACATTAATAAAATTGAATTTTGCTATCAGTGTGAATATTTCCCTTGCGATATGCTCAAACGGCTGGAAAAAAGATACAAAAACAGCTATGCCAGGCAGGAAAGCCCGATTGATAACCTTAAATACATAAAGAAACACGGAATGAAGAAGTTCCTGGCTAAAGAAAGAAAAGAGTGGAAATGTAACAAATGTGGTGATGTCATCTGCGTTCATAACGGCAAATGCTATTACTGTGAAAAAGTTATCCACTGGAAAAAAGGCTAAATTAAGATACCAATAAGTGGTAAGACCTATTTATTGAAGCGATATTTTATTCTTATGTGAGATTAGGACTGAATAAACACACCTTTTGCTTGTTATCTGCCTAAAAACTTAAAAAAAAGTGAAATGTTTTTTTTTGGAATAATTTTTAGGTATATTTGTCTCACCTGCGTATAACATTAAGAAAGGTAACTCCCCTATACTGTCTCATTCTCCCAGAAGAAGTAATCCAGGGGGAAGATTAGGTCGAGGGGGGCGAAAGCCGTGGGGAATTTAAAATCGTCGGAGGGTTTTGTCAGGCCGAAGAGGAGTCTTACCATGTCTTTGCTGTTTAGGGTTATTATTTTTTTTGATAATTTACCGGTGACTTTAACTTCTTTACCGATGTTTAAGGTGACTGCTTCGCCGGTCTCTTTAAGGCGGAGGGTTATATCTGTTTTTACTTTCATTTTAGAGGTTTTTAGCTTAAGGGTCATCTGCTTCTCGTAACTCTTCAGGACGCCCTTTAGATTTAAAATTTTCAGCATTTCTCCGTAAGCGGCTATGGACACAAGCGAAGTCATGCCGGTGAAGAGTCTTTTATATCTATTATTGTAGACGGGTGTTGCCACCGTGAGTTTTTCGCAGCCAAGTTGCTCTATTACATACTTTGCCAGAGCTTTGATGCCTTCGATATTGCCGCCGTATTCGTTTACATTCGCCGTAAAGAGTTTTTTGTTTAACCGGTCTTGATTGATATTTATAATTATATAAGAAACCGGCCGGTTTCCTTTAAAAGCCAGATAAATATCTTTTTTCAGGCGGTTATAAACCAGTTTGTTTTCCGTAGGAGATCTCTTTATTCCCAGCCCTGTTCCGTCGTGAAGTTTTTCTATCGCTTTTAAATATTCCGGTTCTTTCTTGCATTTTCTGATATTGAATTTAAGAACTTTGATTTTCTTTACCGACCTTGCGTTGAGTGTAAAGACCGCCTTTCTTCCGCTGTTTTCCCAGCCAAAAGTCCTGTATCTTCTCCTATCGCCGCTCAACCAGGAAATATCATATTTATTTTTCATTTCTTTTATTGATTTTTCAATAAGCAGATTCATAAAACCGCGGCCGCGGTATTTTTTGAAAGTAGCAACTGCGCCTATGCCTCCAATCCTTAAAATACCACCGCCATAAATCTTCATCGGCATCGGAAATACTCCGACATGGCTTACAATCTTGCCTTTATCCCTTATAACGAGATGTTGAGCATAATTTTCCGGAAGGTTATTACAGATGTGGCAATATGTTTTGTCAAAAGGTTTTGTATATGAAAAAGACTGGTCAAGCAATTTGCAGAGTTCTTTAAAATCACCCGAATTCATGAGGTCAACTTTGCTTTCCATTAGTGCCCCTTTTGGGTTATCAAAGTAAAATTGTCGGTCCGAAAGGGGCTTGCGGGAAAACCGTCTTTGTTCCAGAGATTGACCTCCGGATAATCTTCCCAACCGTACCTTACGGCTACAGGGCTTGCTACCTCGCTGCTGCTTACCACGACAGTGTTTCCGGTTATCTCCGCCTGGGCGGGGACGAACTTCTTATCTGTACCGGCGATTGTAAAACCTTTTAACGCGCCGTCTTTTGCTATTAAGCCACCGGCTGAATGAGTGAAACTGATAATTGCGTTACTTCCTTTTATTTCTATCTTGTCATAGACCGGGCCCATATATTCTATGGGTTTTCCATAGGCCAGGGCTTTTGCTGCCGCCGCCAGTCTTTCTCCCACCGGCTTTTTCCTTGTAGGATGAATATTGGCTCTATCTCCGGCATCAACGGTAACCGCCATCGCGGTATTTTTTACGGTTTTCAAAGTGAAAAGTTGAGCGTCTCTTAACTCCGCCCAGGTGCCTATACCGCCGTAGGCCAGGTCCGAGGTTATCTGCCAGGGAGCAAGTTGGACGAAAAGGAAGGGAAAGTCACCCTGGCCCCAATCCCTGCGCCAGCTTCTTATAAGTTCGGGAAATTTTTCACGGTACGCATAGGCCTTCGAGCCGTTAGATTCGCCCTGATACCAGATGACCCCCTGGATTGTGTAGGGGAGGAGGGGGTTGACCATGCTGTTGTAAAGTATGCTCGGAGTCCAGGAAGAGGCCTCGCCTTTCTTTTTGGGTTTACCGGCAAGTAGTTTTCTTGCGGCCATTACTTTTTGTTTAAAAGTCGCGGCTTTTTCCAGATATTCTTTGGGGTTAGTTTCATAGATTTCATTTAACTTGTCCTCGCCGGAAAGACTCAAGGCTTCTGCGCTCATCCAGGATTCTATGGGGGAGCCGCTATAAAAACTTAAAATCAGGCCCACCGGGACCTTTAATTCTTTCTGAAGTTCCGCGCCGAAATAATAGGCCACCGCGGAAAAACTTTTCGCGCCGGACTCGGTGCAGAGCGACCAGGCGGAGCCGGCTTTTTCCAAAGGTTTGGTTATCGCGTCGGCTTTTAAGGAAGAAGGCGGTTTATAAAATCGAATGAGGGGATTTTCTATATTTTTTATTTCCGCAACTTCTGCGGAGCCGGAAAGAGGAACGCCCATGTTGGACTGGCCGCTGCAGAACCAAACCTCGCCGACCAGGACATTTTTAAACTCGAGAGTATTGGTACCGGAAATTTTCAGTGTAAAAGGCCCGCCGGCTTTGGCAGGAGGAAGTTTGACGGCCCAGACACCGTCTTTTGCCGTTGTGGCTGCTTTATTTTCAAGAAAAGAAACGGTCACGCTCTCGCCGTTCTCGGCAAAACCCCAAATGTTTAGTTCTTTGCCCTGTTGGAGGACCATATTTTCCGAAAAAATCCCGGAAACTGAAACCTCAGCAAAAGAAAGTGCAGCCAGTGCGCTTAAAAGCCCTGCGAAAATATATTTTCTCATATACCCCTTACTATTTCAGCATTTTCCCTGACCTGGTTTTTGTCTTTTTGGAACATTCCGACTACCACAGCATCAATAGGTTTTATCCTTTTGAAGGCATACTCAAATGCCTCTTTTACCGTTTCTTTATTCTCACATTTCCGGCCGGCCCCGAGGATTTTGAAGGCCAGACATGTTTTTTTTATCTTACGGATCATTTCGGTCATACTGTCTCTGTCATTGTCAATAAACTTCTCTTCTACGCCTGTTGCGTTAAGGCCCTGGATGGTCTTGGTTTTTCTTGCCAGATTATAGAGACAACACATATAAAAATCCGTCTCCCAGTTTTTCTCTTCGGCGTATTCAATTACTTCGGGCATATGCGAGCCTATCCCGACGAAGATACTGTTATCTTTCATGAATTTTACGAAATCGCCTATCTCGTCTATCTTGCCTTCGTGCCAGGCATTATCGACATAAGTTCCGTGATAATATACCGCAAGCGGCCCGTATTGTTTTATTTCCCTAATATTCGCTTTCAAGTCTCTAAGTTCATTTGCGGTTACGAGGATAAAATTCATTTTACCACCCCGCTCGCGGTGGTCCAGCATGAGCCTTAAGTAAAACTTATCTCCGCGTAACTGCATCGTGTTAATCCCGTTTTGAAAACATTCTTCAATAAGTTTATGGGTATTCGCAAAGTTATAGTATTTTTTAAACTCCCAGTCTTTCTCCTCGGAAAAATGCGAGAACCCGGTTATAGGATTGCACCCGCAGATAAGACGACTAACCTTGGTCCCTGCAAAAGCTATTTTCGGTAAAGAATTCTGCTCCATATTAAGCTCCTTGAAAACTCAATGTACCATATTATATTACTTTTAGTTTATTTATCTACTCTTTTTTTAAGATTTTCCTATGCTACTGACGCGAAGTTTAGGTTGTTGACAATAACTAATAGTAGTTATATAATTGAATCGTTATTTTGTCAGCGCAATCGTCTTAACATAGGAGAGAAAAATGACTATTTCCATAAGGGAAGTTGAAAAAGAAGGCGAACTAAAGGAATTCATAGACCTGCCCTGGATGATTTATAAGAATAACCCCTACTGGATACCCAACCTGAAAAGCGAATATAGAAAAATGCTTGATGTAACTAAATATCCTTTCTGGCAGCATGCCAAGAGAAAACTCTTTCTGGCCTACAAAGACAATAAAGTTGCCGGCCGTATCGCGGCAATAACCGATGAGATGCACAACAAGATTCACGAAGAAAAAGCCGGTTTTTTTGGCTACTTTGAATCTATAAATGACACGGAAGTTTCCGGGGCTCTTTTTGATGCGGCGAAAGCCTGGCTCAAACAAGAGGGCGCTGTCTATATGCGGGGTCCGGCGTCACCCTCGTCGAATGATGAGTATGGCTTTTTGCTGGAAGGCTTTAATTTTGAACCGGCAATTATGATGCCTTACAATCCCAAATACTATCTCAAACTTTCAGAGGACTACGGGATGAAAAAGGCAAAAGATCTTTATGCTTTCCTTAAGAGTAAATACACGGGCGTGCCGGAGAGAATAGAGAAAATGATGCTGAGGATAAAGAAAACCTCCCAGTTTAAATTAAGATGCTTTGATATGAAGAACAAAGAAAGAGATATCCAGATAATCAAGGATGTTTATAATCAGGCCTGGGAAAAAAATTGGGGCTTTGTCCCGATGACCGACGCCGAGATGGATTGCGCGGCCGAAGGTATGCTCCAGTTTATGGATCCCAATGTTGTAATTATCGCTGAGACGAAAGATGGCAAGCCTGCAGGTATTGCTATAACTCTTCCCAACCTTAATGAGGTATTAAAACATGTAAGCGGCTGTGAAGGGATGATGGGTATGGGCATAATCGGGCTCCTTAAATTTCTCTGGTACAAACCTAAAATAAAAGGTTGCAGGTCCCTTATCGGCGGTTGTTTAAAAGAGTACCGGCAGACCGGTCTGGTTGCGGAAATTTTCTATGAGACAGCTATCCGAGCGAACGGCAGATATGATTGGTGCGAGATGAGCTGGAACCTTGAAGACAACGACCTCATCAATAAGTTTGACAGCGATATCGGCGGCTTCTTATATAAGAAGTACCGGTTGTATCAGGTAGAAATATAAATACGGTTCATAAAGTCTATAAGCAAAGCTTTTCTCGATAGGAAGGATATATAGATGTCAACTACCGTTGACATAGCGAGATAAAGTCCATAAGGTCTAAAATCGTTGTAGGATTTTTATTATTTTCATCACTGTATCTGTGTCATCTGTTTTTTTATCTGTGACATCAGCTGCGCTTTTAGCAGCGTAAGGTCTTAATATCTTTAAAGGATATTTATTTGAATAAGAAAACAGTTTATACAGAATTTAAAAAAGCGCCGGGGTTAAATGCGGCGCATTTTTTTATATTTAAAGGAGCTAAGATATGACATTTGTACCGGAACCGAAAAAATTTCGCGTTGTATCTCTGGAAATAAGCCTTAAACCTTTCTTTGACAATACGGCGGAGACCCGCCGCGCGGTCTGCCGGAAGTTGTTCCGGCAATGGCTCCCGCTTTGTGAATATGCCGAGGAAGTGCATATAATGCTCTGGACCGCTGATGGCTCAGAAATTCTTGACTACCGCGGGGACTTGAATGCGGAAATTGAGTGGGCCCGCTATCTCGGCGGTGCTAACCGCTGGGCGCATTCGCAAGAACTTAAGAAAAAAGGCGGCCTGGCCGATGAAAAAGACACACAGGGGATAGGCGCGCACGGGGATTCTTTGGATCCCAAAGGCCTGGGGCTCCACCGCCGGCCTTATATCTACCGTGAAAATACTGCAATCTTGACCTACGGCTGGCTAAAAGGCCTTGTTAAAGATTTAAAAACCGAAGGTGAACGCATCCTTGAGCGCCCGGTAAAAGTCGGGAATACCTTTGATCCCGGTCCGGAGTTCGCAAAATCACCCTTTAAATATGAAAGGCACCGCGAGATCTGTCTCGGCGGCGCTTTGTACGGCAAGACCTTTTTAGGCTGCGCCGCGGTCTTAAACGAAGACACGGTGGCTTATGCCGGCTTTCCCAACGGCATACCGGATAAAACCTCTCTCGGCACTTTCCTGGGCCGTCAGCTCAAGATTTTTAATAAAAACCTCGGATTGGATTTCATCTGGTTTTCCAACGGCTTCGGCTTTGGTATGGAAACCTGGGGTTTAAACGGCTCGGTTTTTGACGGTTACAAATTTATGCCCGAAGCGGTTGCGCCTTCAAAAGAAGGGATACTCCGTTTCTGGCAGGATTTTCGTGTGGAATGTCCTGATCTTTTGGTCCGCACCCGCGGCACCAATCTTACCTCGGGCGTAGATATGGCTTCGGACGGAGTTCCTCTTTTAGATATTTATAAATTTGGCCCGCTTGAACCACCGGTCAATTCACCCTGGGCGGCGCTGGACGCTGATTTTGGTCTCGAGTTTGCCGGCTGGATGTCCCATATTGCCGAACTGCCCGGAAAAGGTTTTCCTTTTCGTTTTTATACTCACGACCCGTGGTGGATGAACAGTCCCTGGCTCGACCGTTATCAGCGTTTTCCGCATGATATCTATATGCCTCTTTCTGTCAGCCGTCTGAACGGCCGGGGAACTGCTGAAACACCTGACACTCTCGCCTTTCTCTCCGTGGACGATTCAAAAGGCGAGATGCCCGCGCAAGTGCCGGCGGATGTTACTTCTCATATTTTACGGGCCCGGGAAAACGCGCCGGACCAGGCTGGACCGCTGGTCTGGGTTTATCCGTTTAAGGAATATCACGAGAAAGTTTTCGGAAAAAATCCTGCTCTGCGCGAAGTATATTTCGGGGACTGGTATGTCCGCGGGGCCATCAATAACGGTGCCCCTATCAATACCGTAATTAGTTCCGGTAACTATCTTTCTGCGGCGCCCGAAATCTTGAAAGGCTCTCTGCTTATTACCCCTGTTCCGGAAAAGGGCAGTAAATTACGGGCAAAACTTTTTGAAAAGATAAAAAATGGCGGCCGCGTTATTTTCTACGGTCCTGTGGCGGTCGGAGACAAAGAGCTTTTGGATTTACTCGGTCTTTCTCTTGCGCCTGAGGCCGAGGGTGATCTTGCCCTGACACTGGAAAAATCCTGGACCAGGGCCGATGGTATTGCTTACGGTAAACTGCTTCATCATCCGGCAATTATTTCCGGCGGGCCTCTGGAACTTTCTGGCAAGCCCAAAAAGAATCTGCGTTATCTTGCAACTGCAAAGCGAGGGAAGAACTCCTATGCTCTTGCCGTGCTGGCTGAACTACCGGCCTGGAAAGGCGGAAAACTCGGTTGGCTTCGTGGAACCGTGACCTGCGACGAAAAGAAGATGGGTGGACCACTGCCATTACCTTTGCCGGCTTCAAAGTATTTCCCGGCAGAGCAACTGGTGCGACTGCTGGCGGCTGAAATGGGTGGTTTGAAAATAAGCCACTCAAAAGCAACCACCCTTCAGCGGACACCTTTACACACGGTCTCGCGTTCCCGTAATGGTTTTTACTTCAGCGGGTATAATCCCCATGATGTTGCCAAAATCAGCTTTAGTTCCCCTGAGGGCGCGCCCTTATTTACCGGGACGCACGCAACAGTGGATAAAACCGGAGCTCACTATCTCCTGCCGCCTGCGTGGCATAATGAATGCCGTATTTTTGTTAAACAGGCTTCGGGTACGAAAGTTGAATGCCGCGAACTGCCTGCCGTCCATTTCGGGGTTAGCCGGCGTCTTCTGGTCACCAACCTGAAAAACGCCGTGCTAAGATTTTACCCTGTCTCCGGAACGGAAAAGCAGGTCAAAATTTTGACTGACCCGGCTTTTCCTTATTTAGTCGGGGCTTTCAAGACCCCCAAGAGAGTTTCCGGTGCTGACGGAGTATACATGGAAGTTGGCCCGGTTACAGGAGAAATACTATTTTCGTGGTAATGAGAATAAAGTACAAGGTACAATCGAAAGCAAGATAAACACATCAAGGTAGTTTCTTCTTGTATTCTTGTTATCTGATAAAAGGAGAGTGTATGTCGAAAATCAAAGTTACCGTCTGGAATGAGTTCAAGCACGAGCTGATAAATCCAAAGATAAAGAAAATCTATCCTAAAGGGATGCATACCGTAATTGCTGCCGCGCTTAATAAGGATAAGGGGATAACCGCTAAGACTGCAACCCTGGTGGAGCCGGAGCACGGACTTACCGAAGAGGTGTTGAAAAACACAGATGTCCTTATCTGGTGGGGGCATATGGCGCACGGTGAGGTTAAAGATGAGATAGTGGAGCGGGTGCATAAACATGTTCTCCAGGGGATGGGACTTATCGTCCTGCACTCCGGTCACTTTTCAAAGATATTCAAAAAACTCATGGGCACCTCCTGCATACTTACCTGGAGGGAAGCAGGAGAGAAGGAAAGGCTCTGGGTCACCCATCCCGGCCATCCTATATCCGAAGGCCTGCCGGAATACTTCGAACTTCCGCATGAAGAAATGTACGGTGAGTTCTTTGATGTCCCGTATCCCCAGTCCCTGGTTTTTGTGAGCTGGTTCAAAGGCGGCGAGGTTTTCAGGAGCGGCTGCTGTTACATAAGGGGCAAAGGCAAAATATTCTACTTCCGCCCCGGCCATGAAACCCATCCCACCTATCATAATAAAAATGTCCAGCGCGTGATACTCAACGCAGTAAAATGGGCAAAGCCGGTACAAAACTCGGCGAAGATACCGAATGGCCAATCGGTTAAGCCGATTGAGAAGATATAAGATAGTCGGGAAGGGGTTTGTAAAGGTCCATAAAGGTCTATAAGCAAAGCTTTTCTCGATAGGAAGGATATATAGATGTCAACTACCGTTGACATAGCGAGATAAAGTCCATAAGGTCTAAAATCGTTGAAGAATATTTAATTTTTAAGATTGTGTATCTGTGTCATCTGTTTTTTTATCTGTGACATCAGCTGCGCTTTTAGCAGCGTAAGGCCTACAACCGTTGTGGGATATTTATGTGAGTGAAATACTTTAAACTTGTGCCTTGTTTCTTATTAAGAGTTTTATTGAAAAAATATTTGAATTATGGTATAAATAATAGTTAGCATTGCTAACAATATTTTAACTTAAAGGATCGGAGGAGTAATGGAAACACACAAGCAGGCAGCGCCCCGGAAGATAGAGAGCAATAACGGGCAAAAAAAGAAGATGTTTATGGCGATATGGATAATAATAATTTTGGCGGCGGTGGCATTTACCGTTTGGTATATGAAGTCCAGCAGTACGGTATATACCGATGACGCATTGATTGAAGCAGATAAGGTTACCGTGAGTTCAAAATACGCCGGAAGGATAGCTTCGATACTTGTAAAAGAAGGCGAGAATGTGAAAGTAGGCCAGATATTGATGAAACTTGATGCCTCCGACCTCCTTGCGCAAAAAGAACAGGCCAAAGCGGCGCTTGCGTTTGCGGAAGAAAACAGCAAACTGGCAAAGGTTAACCTTACCCGGGCGGAAGAAGATTTCTCCAGGATTGAAAATCAATATAACAACAAGATAGTGGCCAAAGAACAATATGACCATGCCGAAAAGGCGCTCCAGGCGGCAAAGGTCTCGGACTCTATAGCAAAATCCCAGATAAAAACCTCCAGTGCCCAGTTGGGCGTCGTAGAGACCCAGTTAACTAATGCGGAAGTAAAAGCCTCTATGGACGGTGTGGTGGCAAAGAAATGGGTACTTCCGGGCGATGTTGTTTCAGCAGGCCAGGCGGTACTTACAGTCTATGACTTGAAGAATATCTGGGTAACGGCAAATTTTGAAGAAACAAAATACTCAATGATAGCTCTCGGTGAAAGTTCGGAGATAACGGTGGATGCCTATTCCGGGATTAAGTTGTCGGGGAAGGTTACCCAGCTGGGTTCCAATACTGCTTCCCAGTTCTCTCTTATTCCCGCAAGCAATGCTGCAGGTAATTTTACCAAGATAACCCAGCGTATACCAATAAAGATTACTCCGGACAGTAGAGAGCAGGAGAAATATTCGGGGAAACTCCTTCCAGGTATGTCTGTTGAAGTACTCATAAAGATGAGGTAGTGTGGCCTCTCCGCATCACGCCATAAAGAGAAGAATAATTAGAAGCATTCCCTCTCTCCAGCACGAGCACAAAAGTTACAAGTGGTGGGTGCTTTGCAATGTTATGATAGGCACATTCATTGCGGTGCTTGACGCAACGATAGTTAATGTCGGCTTTTCAAAGATTATGGCCTCGCTTGGCGCGACTTTGGATTCCATAGAATGGATAATGACCGGTTATAATCTTTCGCTCGGTGTAATGCTTCCGGCTTCCGGCTGGATTGCCGACCATCTCGGGTACAAAAAAACCTACTTCCTGGCGCTTTCTATTTTTACTGCCGGTTCTGCCCTCTGCGGTTTTTCCTGGAATGAAAGCTCGCTTATTTCTTTCAGGATAATTCAAGGGCTCGGAGCCGGAATGCTTATGCCCGTCGGCCTGGCCATAGTCATGAGGGAGTTTCCGAAAGAACAAAGGGGTATGGCAATGGGTTTTTGGGGTATTGCTGCCGCGGCCTCCATATCTTTTGGTCCTCTTGTCGGCGGCTACCTTGTGGATAATTTCAGCTGGCAGGCAATATTTTTTGTCAATCTCCCAATCGGGCTCATAGGCTTGTTTGTTACCCTTATAATCCAAAGGGAATACAAAACAGAAAATACGCGCGATTTTGACTTTCTGGGATTCCTTTCTATCACTGCGTTTTTGACCGCCACTTTACTCGGGCTTTCAGAAGGAAACGCAGTCTGGAACACCGGCGGATGGACCTCGCCTTTTATCGTCGGTTGTTTCACTGTCGGAATCACAAGCCTTATAGTATTTCTTATTGTTGAAAGTTATCAGGAACACCCATTTATCGAGATAAAACTATTTAAGAACTATAATTTTACAGCGAGTAACGCTATTATATTCATCTTTGGTATAGGCATGTTTGGAAGTACTTTCCTGATGCCTCTTTACTGGCAAAACGCCCTCGGCTACACGGCAATAATGGCCGGTAGTATGTTTTTGCCTGTTGGGATAATCCAGGCTTTTGCTTCTCCTATCTCAGGGGTTATCTCTGATAAGATAAGCCCAAAACTGCCGGCAGTAACGGGAGTGATACTTCTCACAATAAGCCTTCTTTTAAATTCGCATCTTACCCTGGAGACCGAAAAACCTTTTATGTATATGCTCCTTAGCATCAGAGGGCTGGCAATGGGTCTTATATTTACGCCGCTTACGACCGTTTCGCTCCTTGAAATACCATCGCACAAAATGGCGCAGGCCTCTGGGCTTATAAATGTGATAAGACAGATTGGGGGGAGTTTTGGGATAGCCATATTCGGTTCCATTCTTTCGAGGCGCACGGCTTTTCATGCCGCGACTTTCGGGCAGGCTATAAATCAGGCCAGTCCTATATTCAAGAACACTTACGGCGCGGTTGCCGGCCATTTGACCCATAATTTTAACAGTGCAGGAAGTGTAGCCAACTCGCAGGCCGGGGCGTTGATATTAAGCAACTTGCAAAAACAGGCTTTTGTGCAGGCTATAAATGACGATTTTTTGATAGCCGCGGCCATAACTATAATTATAATTATTCCAATATTGTTTTTAAGGACGGCGAAGAAAAAAGCGCAGGCAGATGCAGCGGACCACATAGCGATAGAATAGAAATGGGGCCAAGAAACAAAAGAGGGAGAGGAAGATGAAAAAAATTGTTTTAGCAGTAATAATATTTATGGGGTTATTAGGTCCAACTAGGGCTGCCGGGCCGGAAGGGACGGAGCTTACCTTGTCAGTGGAGCGTGCTATTGAAATGGCGCTCAAGTATTACCCTTCGGTGAAACAGGCGGCATCAGACAGGGACGCTGCGTCGGCGAGGCTTTCCCAAAAGTATGCGGCTTTCTGGCCTGCCCTCGATATGGAAGCGTCTTTTGCCAGACTGGAACCTGATCCGCCTTTTTATTTTCCGGGGATGGGGTCCTTTCAACTTTACCCTGAGAACAACTATGATATGCATGTCGGCTTCAGGTACACGCT
Organism: Candidatus Firestoneibacteriota bacterium; assembly: GCA_903928075.1. Classification (GTDB taxonomy): domain Bacteria; phylum Oederibacteriota; class D2-FULL-39-29; order D2-FULL-39-29; family D2-FULL-39-29; genus CAIYPD01. The sequence goes on along the minus strand of CAIYPD010000070.1, from coordinate 6,897 downwards.
TTTTGATCTGGGCCGGACCGGTTCTCTTATAGATCTTTCCAAAGAAATGCTGGTGCAGTCGGAGAACGCTCTGGAACTTTCAAAATCCCTGATTTCCTATCAGACAGTCCAGTTATTTTACAGCGTTATCTTTCTTTCCCGGCAGGTGGATGTCTCTCAAAAGGAAATAGACTCGCTTACCGAGTATATGGAACAAACCAGAAACAAAGTAAAATTCGGGAGCGCCACCGACTACGATGCCCTGACCATACAGGTAAAGGTGGAGGAAGCAAAGAACGCCAAAGCTGACTTTGAGAATTCTTACAATAAGACTCTCCTGCAGTTGAAAAAGAACATAGGTTTTGACGGCAAGGTAAAACTGGCAGGGAAGTTTCCACAGGAGGCGGTAGAAATAGAGGAGAGCACTTTTATAGAAAAAGCGCTAAAGCAAAGAGCAGAATACCTTATGGCAAAGAAGAGTGAGGATATTGCAAAAGCCCAGCTATTGGTTGCGGAAAATTCTGATAATCCTTCACTTGGTATTGGCGGGACCTGGGGTTTTAAGAATGGGTACCTGCCGGTCCTTTCCGATCTTCAGAATAATTGGGTATTTTCGGCAGGGTTGAAAGTACCGCTTTTTGACGGCTTTAGAACGGTCAATATGGAGGCGGAAGCAAAAGCCGCGCTTTCTTCGGCGGAATACAAAGTTAAGGATGTTAAAGAAACCGTATCGACGGAGATAAAACAGTCGGTTTCGGATGTTAAGACCGGCTTTGAAAAGCTTAATGCTGCAGATCTTCATGTAAAACTGGCCGAAGAAGCCATGGCGCAGGCCAAGGTAAGATTTGACAATGGTGTAATAACCAATCTTGACCTTATTAACGCTGAGACCTCCCTGGCCAGAGCGAGACTTTTTTATTCGCAGGCGCAGTATGCTTATGTGATGAGTGTGTATTCCTTAAAACGCGCCATGGGCGTGAAGATCTGGTAGGCAAACTGCTTGGAAACATGGAACAATAATACAAGATAACAAGCTTACATAAATATCCCTCAAAGATTTTAGACCTTACGCTGCTAAAAGCGCAGTTGATGTCACAGATAAAAAAACAGATGACACAGATACACAATCTTAAAAATTAAATATTCCTCAAAGATTTTAGACCTTACGGACTTTATCTCGCTATGTCAACGGTAGTTGACATCTATATATCCTTCCTATCGAGAAAAGCTTTGCTTATAGACCTTTATGGACGCTTTTACTGTTTTCCTTTCGAATATGCTATGAACTCCGGGACTGTCTTAAGCGGGTGGTAATGTATTTTGTTTTCCCGGAGGGATTTTATGCCTTCGTCGCCCATGGTGTTGAAGTACTTGTAGCGGGGGAACTCACCGGCCATTTTCATAAAGATGTACTGCGAGGCGCCCTTCACTTCATGGTCGGCCACCTCGAACATTACACAGAAAGTCTTCTTTCCGAGAGGAGTTCCGAAGGTATAGGCGGCGACCTTATCGCCTACGGTCAGCACGCGGCCTTCCAGCCCCAGTGCTTCAAAATTCATAAAAGCTCTTTTGTGGGCTTTGTCGATATTTTTCAGGAGAAAACTCTCGTTATCGTTCGCGGCCTTTTTCTTCTTTTCAGAAAGCCACTTGAATAAAAGGTCGGCGCAGCCGTTTAAATGCTTTAAGGAATATTTTTTAAAAGCATAGTTCTTCTCTTTTTTAAAGGCGTTTATCAGCCAGCGGATATGTTTGAATTTATCGCCGCTTAAATGTTCGAGCTTCTTCCTTTCATAAAGGTATTCCTCGTCTTTTTTTACTATACGGTAGCCCGCTTTTTCGAGCTCACCGGCCCGGTTTTCCGGGATATTTTCTATTCTGGCTTCTGTCCTGCCTTTATTTTGGGTCTCCATTATTTCAAAACACCGCTCATAAACTGCGGTTGTGATCGTTTTTTCCAAAGGCAGAAGAGGGGGAATGGGCATGAAGGTATTATCAATATCCTTTGCGAAGATACACAAAGCGCCGTCAATAAGCTTCCAGTAGAATTTAAAGAAATCCTCCCAGACGAAGTGGTAGGCAAAAGAAAAAGCCGACAGGCCTGAATCCGCGGGCAGATAGGAGTTAAAAAAAAGTATATCGGAAGTTGTCAGTTCATTTAAAATATCATTGCTTATTCCGGTTTTCTTTAAGGCCTTTACCGGAACAAAGGTTTCTTCCCATTCAATAGGGTTCTTTGCTTCTATTTTAGTTTTTAGAATTTCTTTTTTTGTATTTATTTTTTTAGCGGCAGGACAGAGATGGTCCAGCACCAGCATGATGTTTTCTTTATCCGGGCTCTTCGCCGCAGCGAAAGGGTAGATTTTACAGTCCAGCGGGCGCTTTGAGTATTTAAGGCATTTCCCGGTCTTAAGATCAAAGGCTTCGCAAATAAAAAGCTCCTTATTCTTGATTAACTTAAATCCGGTTGGTTTAAGGTTGGGTTTTTCCTCGGGGAAACGACAGCAAATATCACAGGTTGCGCAAGCTTTTTGTTTTGTAAGGCGTATTAGTTTTTCCATAGCGTATTATTTCACAAATACCGCGCATTATCAATAATTATGCCGTGGGCTGATGACACAGATGGGCAAAGAGATGGCACAGATAAGAATCTTTATTTTATGTTGAAGATATATGGATATTTTTGTTATCATCTATACAGTTATATTTAGGGAACTTTTCCCTTTCAAAATTGTCCAAACTTGCAGACCGGAGGAGTCGTTGGTTTTTGAGCAGGATGCTGTTCTGATAAAGGGTTTAAAAGCGGGCAAACAACACTATTTTAACCAGCTCGTATTTAAATACAAGGACAAAATATATAATACCTCCTACAGGTTTCTTGCCGATTACCAGGAAGCCAATGATATTACCCAGGAATGCTTTATGGCTGTCCACAAAAATATCCGGAAGTTCAGGGAAGAGAGTTCTCTCTCAACCTGGATTTATACTATTACCGTAAATCTTTGTAAGAATAGATTAAAGAGTGCCGGCAACCGGATGAGAGAGCGGACTCTTCCTATAATGGAAAGGGCTCTGGATATAAAAGATGACAAGGGGAACCCGGCGAAATTTCTTGAAAAAAAAGAATTTGAAACAAAGATTCAGGCGGAAATAGAAAAGCTCTCCTCTGATATGAAAGATGTTGTAATTCTCCGGGATATAGAACAGCTTTCCTATGAGGAAATTGCAAAAATATTAAGTGTCGACCTGGGTACGGTAAAAAGCCGTCTGCACCGGGCCCGGCTGGAATTATGCACTGCCTTAAAAGAGGTGCTTTAGTGGAAAATAAAGAATGTACCGGTATAAAGGCTAAATTTTCGGATTATCTGGATGAGTTACTGCCGGAAAGCGAAATGGCCGAACTGGAAAGGCATATTAAAAAGTGTCCGGCCTGCGCGGCTGAACTCGAGGCTTTTAATAAAACAGTACTGGCCGTCAGAAATCTGCCGCGTTATACGCCGCATATAAATATTATCGTAAAAATTAATGATAGAATTCAAAAGAATAAGAATTGGTGGCAAAAGCTTAACACCAAAGCTTTTAGAGGGTCAGTGGGCGCTGTTTTTGCAATAATTATCGGCGTGCTGGGTTTACAGTATTACAATGGTACGGGTGTTGCCGGGATATTTAAAACCAAAGAAGAAGCTCTTTTATTTAAGGGTGGAGAGTTTTCTAAAAAGACTGAAGCGGATCAAAAAAATTTACCGGCCGGCAAAAATAAAGGCTCTGATAAAAATCCTCTGAGCGGGAAGCTGCAGAATTCACAGGAAACAAGTTCTGCTTTTAAAAAAAATAACGGTAGGGGAAATCAGCAGGCAGAGCAGAAAATGAGAAGCAGTTTAGCCGGCCTGAAAGAAGAAGATATTAGCGGAGCTCCTGCGCCCCTGCGGACAGAACATTTGATTATTGATAAGGCTTTTGAACAAAAAAGCCTTTATTGTGCAAATAGTATAAAAGAAAATCTGGTAATTAAGGATGAGGCGGCTTTTAAGAAGTTATGGGGAAGATGTTTCGACGGTCTGCCTGAACCGGTTATAGATTTTGAGAAAGAGATGCTTATTGCCGTCTTTCTTGGCATGCAGGAAACGGAACCTAAGGATGTAACGATAAAAGAAATAATACCAGGGGTAAATAAGTTAAAGATAAACAGCGTGCTTACCGCGATAATCAATGCCGGCACTCCGGAAAAGAAGCTCTCACCCTATCACCTGAAGGCCGTTAAAAAGTCAGCTTTAGAAGCTGAATTTACGCAGGAGTAAAACTCCACAGTCTCTTACGGAAGTGGTCAGCCTCGGATAGATTAAAACCTCCGGCATAATAAGCGACAACAGGATCCAAAGTTTATTAAGTCTAAGGTCCTGCATTAAGACAGCATTATATTAATATCTTTCAACGATTTTAGACCTTACGGACCTTCGACCTTATGGACCATTACTAGCTATTATCGTTTCTTGTTTACAAGAAATGAAAATTAGTGTTAAAATCTAACTATGCAGAAAACAAAAATATTATTTTCTCTGATACTTGTGATAGTTTTGGCCAATATCATATTTGTCTATTTTGGATATCAGATATTTAAGGTGGAAACGGAGTCGCTGGACCGGCGGCAGAGCTCTTATCAGCTTAGCGTAATGAATCTTATCAATAAGCGCCTGGAAAACATTATATTTGAAACAGAAAATGCAGTAAATAAAAAATTTTTCTCCGGCAAAGATATAGCGGCCTCGCTGGTAGAACTCCAAAATAGCAGAAACTCCCTGCCGTTTATCAAAAATGTCTATGTGCAAAAAAATATAGACCTTGACACGGGGGCTTCCTATATTGACCGCGCCTTAAAAACTCATAAACAGAAGCATTACGGCAAGAATAAAGTCAGGTACTTCGAGCTCGATGGTACGGCTAGCAGGGCGTTTAGCGTAATTGACGCAAAAAGTATCGGGTCGTTCATTGTTATAGACTACAATGTGGCGGAGATTACGGAAGCGTTAAAAAATTATATAAAAGAAATAGCGGGGCTCCTCGGGGCCTACATAGAAGTAACGGACCGGTCCGGAAAGCTTATTGCCTTTTCCGAAAAAATCGAGAAAGCGGGACGGCCGCCGACCAAGGACTTGAAGAGCATCTTCACAGATTGGAAGATAGGTGTAAAAGATAAGACTCTCGAGGATGTTGAACTTCAGAGGAAAAATAAGATAAAGATATACATAGAGATACTTGTCGTGCTTTCGGCTTTGATGATTGTAACGCTTTATACGGCGACAGTTCTGGTTGTAAACGAATCGACGGTCGTAAAGCTAAGATCGGATTTTGTTTCTACCGTCTCGCATGATCTGAAAACACCGCTTACCTCGATAAAGATGTATGCGGAACTTTTAAAGGGCGGCCGGGTTAAGGAAAAGAAAAAACTTATTTCTTATCTCAACATTATCGTCACCGAGAGCGAACGGCTTTCTTTTCTTATTAATAATGTGCTTGAGTTTTCAAGGCGGGAGTACCGGCAGAGTAAACGCATACCGGTTCCTGTGGATCTCGGGAAGGTCGCAAAAAAAGCAATACAGGTAATGACCCCGTATGCTTCCCGTTACGGCTATAAGATCAGGCTGCTGGCAGAAAAAGTTCCGCTTGTTCCCGGGGACGAAGTGGGTTTAAATCACCTTATTATGAACCTGCTGGATAATGCTATAAAATACTCGCCTAAAAATAAAATAATTGTTGTAGAGGCAGTCAAGGAGGGAGAAGAAGTCCGGCTCTCCGTAAAAGACCGCGGCATCGGGATAGAGGAAAAGGAACGGCAGGCCATATTTGAAAAATTTTACAGATCGAGTGACTCTTATGTTAAGACCAGTAAAGGCATCGGTATCGGGCTTTCCATTGTAAAGCAAATCGCTCTGGAGCACAAAGCGCGGATAGAACTTACGGGAAAAAAAGGCAAAGGCAGTACTTTCAGCGTCTTTTTTAAGCAGGAGAGGACCTGATGAAAACTATTTTAATTGTGGAAGATGAAGAACCCATAAGAGAAGGTTTAAGTGACGCCTTTAAGCAGGAGGGGTATAAAATACTTCCGGCAAAAGACGGAAATTTTGGGTACAAAGCAGTCCTTACAAAAAAACCCGACCTTGTGATCCTGGATCTTATGCTACCCGGGCTCAGCGGCCTGGATGTTTGTAAAAAATTAAGAAGCGGCAGCAATCAAACCCCGATAATTATGCTTACCGCAAAAAGTACGGAAGCAGATAAGATTGTCGGCCTTGAACTCGGCGCGGATGATTATGTCACAAAACCGTTTTCTGTCCGGGAACTTCTATCCAGGGTCAAAGCGCTTCTTAGGCGCTCGGAAAGCAGGAGTGAAAAAAAGGAAGGAGCTAAAAAACTGGTTTTTGACGATGTTAAGGTGGATTTCCTAAAATTCAAAGCGGAAAAAGCTGGCAGAAAACTGGAAATTTCAAAAACGGAGTTTAAAATACTGCGCTTTTTTGCGACCAGATGTGAAGAAGTCATCTCCCGCGAAGCCTTTCTGGATGAGGTTTGGGGTTATGACGAATTCCCCACCACCCGCACAGTAGATAATTTTATTGTAAAACTAAGGTCTAAAATTGAGAAAACCCCAAAAAAACCGAAGCATTTGATAACCATTTACGGTGTTGGTTATAAATTTATAACTTAGAACCGCAGTTTTCCTTTCCTTCTAAGACAATTCCTTTACTAAAAAAATACAATTTGATGACAATTTAAATCAGGGGTTTTGCTACATTAAGTCAGGAAAATTTTAAAGGGGGGTATGACATGAAGAAACAGAAAGGCTTTACACTCTTGGAACTGATGATAGTGATTGCAATCATCGGATTGTTGATAGCAGTGGTAATACCGGATTTACTGAAGACG
>CAIYPD010000069.1 GCA_903928075.1 Candidatus Firestoneibacteriota bacterium | reverse complement strand
AATACCGTCTCCAACGCTATCTTTACCGGCGTATTTGGAAAATCTATCGGCGGCTCTACCATTACCTGCGCCCACGAGACCGCTGCGAACGCCATTACTACTGCTAATATCTTTTTCATTTTACTCCCTCCTTGATTTTTTCTTGATAATAGGTTCCTGGGTTGTTTCACTCTCCCTGACTTGAATGATCTCGGTTTTAACCACCTTAAACTCTTTGACCTTTTCGTCTATAAAACTTACCGTCCCGCCGAACTTGTAAACCCAGAGTTCCGTCAGGGAACCGGCATTTTTTATTATCTTAGTGGGTTCTCCGAGCGCAAGTTTGACCTGGGTTTTATTCATACCGGCGATAACCGTTCTTTGTTTTATCGCGTCCCACTCTTCTTTCGACCAGTCAAAGGTCGTGTACGGATTAGTCAGGAAGAAGTATTTGGAGAAATCCTCCACATATTGCGTGGACTCATAAAGATAGACTATATAGAATTTCTTTTTGTTTATTTTTATCTCGATTTCTATGCCAAACCGGGAATCATCTATGACCCGGTACTTTTCCGGCAGAAGCATTTTATTCCGGACATTTACAATTAAAGCCTCAGAGAGTTTATCCAGGTGCTCGCCCCGGTCGGTCATTATTGTATTCCTGAGCCAGACTGTCTTACCGATGTAACTTTTAAGCACCATAAGCGCGTCAAAATTTTGTTTCTTCCGGTCCTGCCAGCCTCTAAGATTGGTGACTATTTCCTGGGAGGTAAGCTGTTTTTGATTCTTACCTTTGCTATCGCAAATCCAGACCTGGTAATTCCGGAGGAAACAAAGATGTTTTGAATCCGGCGCGAAAGAAACGCCCAGAGGTGTTATACCCGTGACTATTTCGGCCGTAACTTTGGTTTTCAGCTCATAGGTATAAATACTATAATTTTTGCCTTCTCCCGGCGAAGCATAGGCAATTTTCGCGCCATCAGCGGACCAGGCCAGGCCGGAACCGATATAACCGGCGGTCGTCAGCTGTTCTTCTTTTTTTGTATTCAGATTATAGACAAATATATTCTGGTTCTTAAATTCCCGGTCCAATTTTACATAGGCAATACGGTCGCCTTTTTGAGAATAAGCCACGGGGCTTAGTACCGTATCTTTATCTGTTTTTCCGCAGGCCGTAATAAGCCGCGGCACGCCCTGTCCGTTGGGATTCACCTCATAAATAAAAGCTTCGCCGTTTTCTATAGAAAGATAGGCAAGAGCGGTTCCTTCCTGGTTGAAGACCGGGTAAAGTTTATCCTCCGGGCCCGTGGTAAGTCTTATCTGCTCCGTCCCGTCTTCATTCATTATGTAGATCTGTTGAATTTGTTTTTCGTCCCCGCCGGCGTAAGCAACTCTTTTGCCGTCATAACTCCAGTACGGATGTCTGTTCCAGTTAACGCTTGTGAGCATCACCCTGCTCCTGGCGTTGTCTGTATTGATAGTCCAGATTTGCGTGCCGTAAACTTTACTGACCAGGGCATAAGCAATACGCTCAACCCCGGTGTCCTGGGTCTTTACTGACCAGACCGGGTATTCACAGCGTTCCTCTTCCAGGGATTCAGCCCTAAGGTTCCCTATGCAGGCCGCCGCCATTAAGAGCACCGCAAAAAGCGCCACCTTCTGGTTTAAATATTTTCCGGCAAGTATACTCATAAACTATCTCCCTGTCTGGCTCGAGAAGGTGGCATACTCCACACCCGTTCCCGAGCAAACAATATCTGCCTTCGTCTGAAATTCCAGAGTTCCGTAACCTCCGGCAATTCTGCTTTTTCCTTCGTGCAATCCGCTTATGATTATCCCGCCGGTCAGGGCCAGGAGTAAACCAAAAGCCCCGAGAATAAGTTTCAGATTCAAAGCCGGTCTTAACCTGCGAGTTTCACAGCCACCAGCCGCGATTCTGCGCCTTAAATTTTCCATAAACTCCGCATTAAGGAGCAGTTCAGGCTCTTTTTTTACCGCACCCGAAACTGCCTGCAGTAACTCAAACTTTCTTTTGCAAGCCGGGCAGGCTGTAAGATGACCTTTGATTATATATGAAGCCGGGCGGCTGGTTTCACCGTCCATATAAGCACTTAGATTTTTCTCCGTAAATTTGCAAAACATTACTTTTCTCCTTCCGGTTTTGTCAACTCTTTTGCCAGATAAGCTCTTGCATTATGAATTCTTGATTTAACCGTCCCCACCCCGACGCCGGTAATGAGGGCAATTTCTTTGTAATTAAGTTCTTCTATTTCCCGTAATAAAAATGCCGTCTTGAGTTCAAGGGGCAGCTTTTCCACCGCCCGATTTATCTTCTCCATCGTCCGGCTCTGCTCTGACAGCGTAAGAGGATCTAAAGCCGGGTCGGGAATGCGCATAAATTTTTCCACGGCCTCAAAAGAAACTACCGTTCCCTTAGTCTGTTTGGAGCGTTTATAATAGAGACAGACATTAAAAACAATCCGGTAAAGCCAGGTAAATAGTCTGGACTTGCCCTTAAAAGTCGGAAGTGCTTTGTAGAACTGGAAAAACACCTCCTGCGAAACATCCTCAGCTTCATGCCGGTCATTAATAAATCTAAGAACCAGACCGAAAACCACATTTTTATATCTGGTCACAAGGTCAAAAAATGCCTGCTCATCTCCGCTGTTGAACCTTTTAACCAGAGCCAGGTCAGCCATATCATCCTCTTTCTTCTTTTTTATTTCTTTTGATTCCAATTAGCCCGCCCTCTATATGCTTAGTAGCAATAAGCCGGAAAAAGTTCAATAAAAACTGCTTATTTGGGGAACCATTATATTATATGTTTTTCTCAAGGACTAATCTTCAAAGGCCGAATTATATGTTTTGACTTAAAGCGGGTATTTCCGGTATTTCCTGAGCGTTTCGAGCAGGGCTAAGATGTTTCCCACGGGCGTTTTTGCCTGAATATTGTGAACCGTGTTAAAGACAAAGCCGCCGTCTTTGCCGAATATTTTAATTCTTTCTTTTACCTGTTTGGCCACCTCCACCGGAGTGCCAAAGGGCAGGGTCTTCTGGGTATCCACGCCTCCGCCCCAGAAGGATATTTTTTCCCCGAATTTTTCCTTCAGGAAGGCAGGTTCCATATTGGAAGCGGAACATTGAACAGGGTTTAAGATATCAAAACCGGCTTCAATAAATAAATCTATAAGGTTGGAGACAGAACCGCAGGAGTGCATAAAAGTTTTCCAGCCGGTGTTTTTATGCACCCAGCCGTTGATTTGTTTATGAAAAGGCTGATAAAGGTCTTTGTATATCTCCGGGGAAATAAATGAACCCGTTTGCGTGCCAAAATCCGCGCCGCTTAAGTAAACCACATTGACTTTATTACCCACCGCGGAATAAAAAGCTTTAAGATTTTGTAGTGCAATCGCACACTGTTTTTCAAATACTTTGTAAATGTAGTCCCGTCTAAGCAGGGCGCTCATATACCATTCGGTCAACTCCCTGATACCTTTAGGGTTTTTCAGCCAGGTTGCGGGAACCAGTGCGATATCGCCGAAGGCAGTGCCGCCAAAATTGGCAAATATGGCTTTGTCCGTTTCCTGATAATACTTATCAATATTTTTTTTAAAATGCGCCAGTTCCTCGGCCGTCACCGGCTGGAACTCTTCCGTATTGTCTTCAAAGTTAAGTTTTTCTTCGTCCAGCGGCGGCTGTCTTATAAGCGCGTCAAAATAAAAACCCCCTTTGGGCATCCGCCCGCTGGCCGGCGCGGACTTATCACCCCCGGGATACATTAAAATATCCCCGTTTGCCTCCGGTAAAGTATTAAAATTCCCGGGCACTAAAACCGGCGTCCCGTCAAAGGCCGTCCATTCTTTCCAGTTTTCATTTTTAAAACCGAAGATATTATTTAATCCACCCACAGAAACAACATCTGCGCCAAATATTTCCAGTAAATCGGGTTTTAGCTCGCCCAGCATCTGGAGCGGTTCTATGACTTTAACCGGGGTTTTTGGCGGGTCTAATTTTAGTGCCTGCCGCAGCAGATAGACAGTGCTGACACTCATTCCGGTAACAACACTGCCGCCGAAATCCACGGGCACCAGGTCCGGTTCTTTGTGGTTCAGGGCAGTTATTATTCTTTCTCTCGAATTCATTTAAGCCTCTTAATGACGGGGATTTTTCTAAATGTTTAGCCGCGTTTTTCCCCGTCAACTTTTTCAACTTTAGGCCAATAGAGTGAAGCAAGTATAGAGATTAAAAGCACCGTCGCAATTACCAGAAGAGAAATATGTATTGGTATTTTAAAATGCCCAGATAGAATCATCTTTGTCCCGACAAATATCAGAATGACGCAGAGGGCGTATTTAATGTAATGGAACCAGTCGGTTATCTTGGCCAGTGCAAAATAGAGCGACCGGAGCCCTAGTATCGCAAAAATGTTGGAAGTGTAAACAATAAAAGTATTCTGGGTGATGGCAATAATTGCCGGTATAGAATCAAAAGCAAAGATAAGATCGGCCGCTTCGATTACCATGAGCACAGTAAAGAGTTTAGTAATATGCCATTTACCGTTTATCTTAGTGAAATAACTGCCGCCCGCATATTCGTTATGTACCGGGAATATTTTGCAAATTAATTTAAAAAAAATACTCTTTTCGGGGTGTATTTCTTTTTTTTCGTCTGTGACCATCTTGATGCCGGTTATTATCAAGAAGCCGCCGAAGATATAGATAACCCAGTCGAACCTGTGAATCAACGAGATTCCGCCGGAAATGAAGAGCGCCCGCAGAACAAGCGCGCTCAGGATGCCGAGAAATAGCACTCCGTGCTGGTAAATCTTTGGTACCTTAAAATAGGAAAAGACCATTAGAAATACGAACAAATTATCAATGCTTAAGGATTCTTCTATAAGATAACCGGTTAAAAACTCCAGGGCGTGTTTTTTTCCCATCCAGATAAAAATGCCGAGATTAAAAAGCAGAGCCAGGGAAATCCAGATACCGGACCAGACAAGAGCTTCTTTTAGACTCATCTCTTTGTTTTTCTTATGAAAAACACCAAGATCCAGCGCCAGCATAGCCAATATAAATATGATGAAACCTGTCCAGGCCCAAGTCATTTCTACCGCCTTTTGCTCTTGAAATAATTCAGTTTTTTATAATAACTTAATCTGTCCGCTTATCTTCCCGGTCGTCTTAAAATGAAGTTTTGCCACCCGTGCAAATATCTCCATTCCCATTTTTTCTCTTAAGCGGACTGCGCCGGCTTCAGCTTCTTTTGAAGCGCCTTTGGGAAGCTCAAAACCTATCTCTTTCGAAAGTGCGGCCATCCCTTCAAGAAACCCCGCCCGCGCCAGGATGGAAGCGCAAGCTACCGCAAAATACCTTTCCGCTTTTGTTTCGGAGATAAGTTTTACGGCCTTGCCTTTCTCCATTAGAGCCGCTTTAATAAAACGGTCATTGCCGAATTTATCGGAGATAACCGTATCGCACTTGACCCCTTCTGTTTCCAGCAAATCCTCTATCACCCGGGCATGGCCCCAGGCTAAAAGTTTATTAAGGTTTTTAATCTTCACATAGAGGCCGTTGTATTTTTCCGGCCCCACAACCACTACCGAATGCGCCGTATGTTTTTTAATCTCGGCAGCCAGGACCAAGATCCGTTTGTCCGTTATCAGTTTACTGTCTCTAATATTTAGGTCTTGAAGTTTCTTTTCACTTCCTGCATTTATAAAAACCCCGGCTATTACCAGCGGCCCGAAGTAGTCACCCTTCCCCGACTCATCGACACCGATTACCGGCTTTACTTCTGTCATTTTGAAATACCGTCTTTGGGACTGGAGGCGGAAGCATACCTCTTTTTTTCCATTCTGCCGGAAAGAAAAGCCAGGCGCCCCGCTTCCACGCCGAGTTTCATAGCCATAGCCATCATAACCGGGTCTTTTGCCAGAGCGATAGCGGTATTTAAAAGCACCCCGTCCGCGCCGAGTTCCATCGCAATGGCCGCGTCCGAAGCCGTCCCTACACCAGCGTCAACTATAACCGGAACCTTGAGAGCTTCTTTTATAAGTTGAATATTAAGAGGATTCATAACACCCTGACCCGATCCTATTGGCGCCGCCAGAGGCATTACCGCCGCCGCGCCCGCGTCTTCAAGTCTTTTTGCCATAACAACGTCATCATTGGTATAAGGCAGGACCGTAAAACCGTCCTTAACAAGAATCTTTGTGGCCTCAAGAAGTCCCACCACATCAGGATAGAGGGTCTTTTCATCGCCAATTACTTCGAGTTTTATCCATTTTGAAAGCCCCGCCTCCGCCGCCAGATGCGCGGTCCTGACTGCGTCCTCCACGGTAAAACAAGCCGCCGTATTCGGCAGGATAAAAAACTTCTTCCGGTCAATATAATCAAAAAGGGTCTCTTCTCCCTTTTTCGGATTCAAGTTCACCCTGCGCACCGCGACCGTTATCAAACCCGCCCCGCTCCCCTCATGCGCTTCTTTCATAATCCCAAAAGAGGGATACTTCCCAGTCCCCACCCAAAGCCTCGAAGAAAATGTCTTCCCCGCAATAACTAAAGCATCTTTATCAGCACTCATAAATTCCTCCAAACAACTATTATTAATAAGTTTTTATTATCAATTATCTATTACTCGTCATCTATTTAATATTTTCTATTCCTTAATCTATTTTCGATTGTCTATTTTCTATTTTCTGGCAGCAATCAGCTGCCGGCTGCTACCCGCCCCCCACAAAATGCACTATCTCCACCTTATCCCCATCCTTAAGTATATGTTTTTCATAATCAGCTTTTTTTACTATCTTTTTATTCACCTCAACCGCTACCCCTTCTTTCTTTAATTT
>CAIYPD010000068.1 GCA_903928075.1 Candidatus Firestoneibacteriota bacterium | reverse complement strand
CACACTCAAATAAGAAGCATTTGAGAAAGGCATATCCTAATTTAAGAAAAATTAAGGGTGAAAATATCTGCGCAAAATGCCTTAAAAGAAAGACCAAGTAATTTATTTAAATAAATAAAAAAACCGCCGGGCTCTTGCCGGCGGTTTTTTATTAACTTATTCCAGGGTCATAATAGCGTCTATTTCGATCTCCACTCCGCGCGGCAAATCTGAAACCCCGACAGTCGACCTGGCAGGATAGTTGCCGTTAAAATATTTCTCATACTCCCTGTTGAAGAATTTAAAATCATCAAGATTTTTAAGATAAACCGTTGTTTTTATTATATTTTCCAGAGAGCCGCCGGCATCTGCGGCAAGAGCCTTTAAATTCTCCATTATTCTTTTTGTCTGGGTTTCTATACCCCCGGGTACTTTAATTCCTGTTTCAGGATCCAAAGCTATCTGGCCGGAAAAAAACACGAATTTCCCGGCCTTAACTGCCTGGGAGTAAGCGCCTATTGCTTTCGGTGCATTATTTGAAACTATGATCTCTTTGGGCATAAAGGCCTCCTACACTGATTACTGATTGCTAATTGCTAATTACTTCCGCCACAAAGCGTTGGCGGATTTCGCTACTTCGCTCAAGATTGCTAATTAAACAAATAAAAAGTTAAAGCAGTAAAAGATCCCTTACTATCATATTCTTCATTTTTCCATCTCCTGTTTGACTCTATGATCAGTTTATTCTTTGACAAGACAGGAGAGTATTTCACCGATATAAATCCTATGATAATCTTTTTTCGGGTAATATGTAGCATCCGCGGTTTTATCCAGAAAATTACCCGGAGCAAGGTCCGTGTAAAATATTTTTTTGCATTCAAGAACCAGCCGGGACTGACGGAAGAAGATACCGTATTCGCCCTGCACCGGCGTAAGCCCGGTTTCTTTTGCTTTGTTAAGTGTTTTTCCCGAATTAGCCCCGCAGAAATTTAAGGCGGGCCTGTATTCTTCCGAGAAAAAAGAAAGCGTATAATAATCTATTTTTTCGAGAAATTCATAAGTATATCTTGTCGGCCTGACATAGATGGTCGAAGTGTTCTTATTCCAGAGCACCCCAAGAGCACCCCAGCTTGCGGTCATGGTATTGTATTTATTTAAATCTCCGGCGGTTATCAGCATCCAATCTTTACCTATAAGTCTAAACGGATTGTCAGTTATCTCAGACGGGTCAATACTTTTCAACTCGCGCATAGAGTCCTCCTTGAGTCAGGAACTTTGTTATTGGTCGGGCCCGCCTTATAACCGGCGGACAACTTTCCGACTTTATGGTCGGGGCGCCCCGATTTGAACGGGGGGCCTCCTGCTCCCAAAGCAGGCGCGATAGCCACCTTCGCTACGCCCCGATTTTACCATTAATATATTTTCGTCCGCCACCACTTTTGAAGAATTTTTCTTTCTCTTTGGCTGCTTTTTTAGAATCGCATGCTTCATAATATTCTAATTTTAAGGGTAATCTTGACTTCAAGGATCTTGTTTGACCTGAATTATGTTCCTTTAATCTTTTCTCCAGGTCTTTTGTGTAACCATAGTAGAAATTTCCATCTTATTTACTTAAAAGCACAAACACATAGTACTTCATTTTTGCTTATTTATCAACTTTAACAAATATTTCTTTGCTTTTTCCAGAGCTTTTCCTCTGTGACTTATCCTGTTTTTTAAAGTCAAAGCCATTTCGCCGTAGGTTTTTTTATAACCGGCTGGAATAAATATCGGATCATAACCAAAACCTTTCTTTCCTCTCAGATTAAGGGCTATTTTACCCCGGCAAACTCCTTGAAGAATAACAGGTTTTTCCCCCGGGAGTTTGACAGCTATTACAGTGCGAAAAAGCGCGCCTCTTTTACTTGCCGGGGCTTTTGCCATTAGTTTAAGGAGTTTCAGATTGTTGTCCAGGTAAGTACAGCCGGTCCCGGCAAATCTGGCCGAGTAGACTCCGGGGGCGCCTTTTAGAAAATCAACCTCCAATCCGGTATCGTCGGCCAACGAAATATATTTTGTGCGTTCGTGAACTTCGCAGGCTTTTTTTGAGGCATTTCCTTCAAGAGTATTTTTATCTTCGACTACTTCCGGAATATTCTTAAAATCGTCCAGTGTGAGCATTTTAAGTCCGGGTATTTTGAGTTTTTTTGAAATTTCTTTTACTTTGCCGCGGTTTCTGGTAGCGAGAACTATTTCCACGGGAGAAGCACCTTGTCCTGGGCTTTAAGGATTTCTTTGATACCTGCCCCGGCCATTTTCATAAGGGTATCTACATCCTGTCTTGAAAAAGGATTATTTTCAGCAGTTCCCTGAATTTCCACAATCCTCCCTGAGCCGGTCATTACAAAATTCATATCCACTTCGGCCTGAGCATCCTCTTCGTAACACAGGTCCAGCATATACTCGCCTCTCACAATACCCGCGCTGACTGCGGCTAACTGCTCTTTAACCGGATTTTCATTTAGATTCCCTTTTTTGCGCAGGGTACTGAGGGCCTCTCCCAGTGCAACAAACGCGCCAGAAATAGCCGCGGTTCTTGTGCCGCCGTCAGCCTGAATTACATCACAATCCAGAGTTATGGTGCGTTTACCGAGTTTTTCAAGATCTACGACCGCCCTTAAGGACCGGCCTATCAGCCGTTGAATCTCCTGGGTTCTTCCGTCTACTTTTCCTTTAGCCCCATCCCTGCTCTTTCTACCCGGTGTTGAGCCCGGCAGCATACCGTATTCTGCAGTTATCCAGCCGCGGCTGCCTGATCGCAGAAACTGCGGGACTTCCTCAAGAACTGTGGCGGTACAAATAATTTTGGTAAAGCCGCAGGTGATAAGGACCGAGCCTTCAGGATATTTAATATAATGAGGAATTATTTTTAGCGGCCTCAATTCGTCATTCTTTCTTTTGTCTATACGCATATTTACTCCACCTCTACAAGCCTGACCTTTCCTATATCATAGCCAAGGAAGGAATTCGCTATCTTTTGGAACCGCGCCGTCGCATCCGTTACATAAAAAGCCGCTGCGGCTTTATTTTTATTTTCTCTTAACATTGAATTTGCCGCCAGCTCCTGCTTTACCGCTTTAGCCGTTTCGGTGGCTGAATCTATAAGCCTCGTAGTTTTTAATATTCTTCTAATTACGGGTTTTAAGAACGGGTAATGGGTGCAACCCAGCACGAGCGTATCGGCCTTAAATTCTTTAAAGGCCTTTAAGTATTCAAACGCAGTTAGTTCCGCCACTTTTGTTTTCGCCCAACCTTCTTCAACCAAAGGTACAAACAGCGGACAGGCGAGGCTTTTTATCTTTAAACTTTTATTAAGTTTTAACAGAGCTTTTAAGTAGGCGCGGCTTTCAATAGTCGCCCTTGTGCCTATGACCCCTATTTTTCCGTTCTCTGTGGCAGCCAGTGCAGCTTTTGCTCCGGTATCAACAACTCCGATCATCGGGACGGAATAAAATGTTTTAAGAAGAGGCAAACTAAGCGCCGAAGCGGTGTTACAGGCCACTACCACATATTTAACATTTTTCCCCAGCAAAAATTGAACATTTCCGGTGGAAAGCCTGGTTACCGTTTCTTTTGACTTAGATCCATAAGGATTATGTTTGGTGTCGCCGAAATAAATTATATTTTCATAAGGCAGATGTTTTCTTATCTCTTTGAAAACAGTTATACCTCCCACACCTGAATCAAATATCCCTATAGGCCTGTTGTTATTCAAGCTTTTTACTCCTTAAAGGCTGGTTGACATCAAGATGCCCGCCTAATGTTTTTATTTCCTGGCCATCCACTAAAATTTTGACACTGTTCAGCTGTCCGAAATTATCCAGTATTGTATTTACCAGAGAATAGATCATCTGCTGCTCTCTTTTAGTGCCGCCTACCGGTTTCTCGGTTATACTTTTGTTGAAATCCAGATAAATACACCGGTTTTCATCAAGGTAAACACCTTTTATAAATACCAAAGGCGGTAAACTCCGCATAAGACCCTTCTCTTTTGGACCGGCCGCCAGCTCTTCTATGCAAAGTTTTACATCTTCCTGGATACTGCCTCCACCCTGAATCTCCCTTTTTTCGGCCTGCAGTTTTCCGTCCTGATTAACAAAATATAGTTTTATTTTTTTTACCTGCGGCGCATACTTAAAAAGGGTATCGGTGGATTTGAAGAACACTATTTTGATAAGGCTATAGCCGAGTACAATCAAGGTTACGGAAATAAAAACTATTATTAAACTCTTGGCCCCAAGTTTCACTTGTTTTCGTCCCTGCGCTTGTCCATTTTTGCTGCTAACTTTTTAATGGCCTCCAGGAAACCCCGGACCATTTTATCTTTGAATTCCGGATTTTTAAAGTTATTTTCATCGGCTTCGTTTGAAAGATAAGAAGTTTCCACAAGTATGGCCGGCATACGAACTCCTCTTAATACGGCAAAACCCGCCTGTTTTACGCCCCGGTTACGCATTAATATTTTTTTCCCGTTTTCAGCCTTCGCAGAAACAGCCGTTTCCACTTCCGCCTGGATAATATCCGCAAAATCCATTGACTCTTTTTGGAACTCGTTTTGAGCCAGTTCCCAAAGAATAAACATGGAGTCGGTTGGCTGCGGATCTTTCTTTTCGGAAATACCCGTATTTTCCCTTTTGGCAATGTTGGTCAGGGCGTCATCGGTTACCAGAGAATTGTAGTAAACTTCAAAGCCATTATCATTTTTGCTCTCCGAAGCGTTGGCATGAATGCTCATAAAGATATCTCCTTCCGCCTGATTGGCAAAAGTTATTCTGTCTTCCAGAGCGACAAATTTGTCCTCTGCGCGCGTTAGCACTGCTCTAAACGCCCGGTCAGGGTCATCAACAAGGGCCTTGGCCAGCATCGTGGCGAGTTCAAAAACTACATTTTTTTCCAGCGTGCCTTTATTGCCTACTGCGCCGCCGTCTCTGCCTCCGTGACCGGGATCAATGATAACGCTAAACGGCTTTTGTAAAAGCGCCTGTCCCGCTTTACCCGCTGATTTGGAACTTTGAGGCTCCTGGGCGGCTAAAAATACCGGCAATAAAAATAAAAGCAGAAGTTTTATCTTGTCCATATTTTACCCAGAATAAATGTCTGGCTCCGGTCCGGTCCGGTAGAGAGTATGGAAATTTTTACCCCCGTTAATTTTTCTATTTCCCTCAGGTATATTTTTGTATTTTGCGGAAGCTTCGAGTAGTGCCTGATTTGAGTCAAATCCTCCGTCCAGCCTTTCATCACTTTATAAACCGGGACCGCCCGCGCCAGCCTGTCCATATCCGCCGGGAAATCTTTAACAACTTTACCGTCTATCCTGTAAGCCACGCAGATCTTAAGCTCTTTTATACCGCTTAAAATGTCAAGTTTGGTTACGGCCAGGCCGGTTAAACCGTTCACCATGGCAGAATAACGCCCTACAACGGCATCGAACC
Source organism: Candidatus Firestoneibacteriota bacterium (assembly GCA_903928075.1). Taxonomy (GTDB): domain Bacteria; phylum Oederibacteriota; class D2-FULL-39-29; order D2-FULL-39-29; family D2-FULL-39-29; genus CAIYPD01. The sequence continues at coordinate 23,393 of CAIYPD010000068.1, read as the reverse complement.
AGCCACAGCGTCTTGGCCGGCCGGTATTAACACCATATTCGTTGCCTTTTTTTCTAAGCAGATCGCCGCCTGGGCCAGTCAATTCAGAAGGAAAAGGGCCTTCTCCCACCCGCGTAGTGTAGGCTTTGGTGACACCAATTACCCTGTTTATGGCACTCGGACCTACTCCCGTGCCCGTGCAGGCCCCGCCGGAGGTCGCATTTGAGGAGGTCACATAAGGGTATGTTCCAAAATCAACATCAAGCATCGTACCCTGCGCGCCTTCAAAAAGGATATTTTTTTTCAAAGAAACCTGTTCATGTATAAAAGGAAAAGTATTTGAGATAAAATGTTTGAGTTTTTGGCCGTAGGCCGTGTATTCCCGGAGAAGTTTACTTTTATTAAAAGGTTTAACTTTGTAATATCGGGTCAGAATATAATTTTTGAACTCAAGGTTTTTCTCAAGTTTTTCCTTCAGTACTCTTTTATTCAAAAGGTCAGCCATCCGGATGCCGGTGCGGCCTATTTTATCCATATAGGCGGGGCCAATGCCTCTGCTGGTAGTGCCAATCTTCCCTTTTTTACTTTTGCTTTCGCTCAGGGTATCGAGCAGATTATGATACGGAAAAATCACATGGGTATTTTCGCTGACTAAAAGATTTTTCCCGACTTTTATGCCGTTTTTTCTCAGATAAGCCAGCTCCTCCAGGAGAGATTTGGGATCTATTACCAGACCGTTGCCGATAATACATTTTTTTCCTTTGTGCAGGATCCCCGAAGGCACCATCCGCAGGGCAAATTTCTTCCCGTCAATTACCACCGTATGTCCGGCATTATTTCCGCCCTGATAACGGACCACTACCCCGGCCCCTTCAGCCAGAAAATCGATAATCTTACCTTTTCCCTCATCACCCCATTGCGCACCCAGCACGACTATATTCATTTTTGTTCTCCCTGTACAATTTGTTTTTTTGCGTTTTCGAGATTTTTTCTCGCCTTGGTCAACCCGGGATCCAGAAGTAAAACCTGTTCCCAGATGTTTATCGCTTTTTTTAACTCGCCGAGTTTATAAGCTTTCAAACCCTCATAATATAAATCAGCCGCTTTTTTATTTTCCGGTTTTACACCTGCATCCGGACGGAGATTGAGTGTGCTGCTTTTTTGCGGTTCTGTTTTCTTTTCAGGGGTTTTACCCTGCCCGTTTTTCTTTACCGGCAATTCCGGGTTGACGGCTTCAGTTTCCTGTTTGACAGGAGCCGGACCCGCTGCCTCATAAAATTCCCGCAGTTGTTTGTTTGCGGGAGTTACCAGTAAGGCTTTTTCCCATTCCTTAACAGCTTTTTCTTTTTCATTTTTCCTGTAGAATAACAGGCCGTTTTCAAAATACTCTTTAATGACGGCATTAAAAGGATCCCGGGGGTCTTCTTTGAATATTTCCTTGTCGAGATTCTTAAGCATTTGCAGCGCGGCCGCGTGCTCTTTTTCGGTTTGCAGGGTTTTTTGGAACTCCGCCCGGGCTTTTAAAGCTTCTCCTGCCCGGTAGTACGCTAAACCATTTATATAATGGAGGGCAGCCGGCGGTTCTTCTGCGCGCGCAAAAACAAAAAACAAAAGGAAAAATAAACAATAAATACACTTCATATTTTCTTTAAACCGAGCACATCATAGATGGTTGTTTTAATAGAGCGGCCTTTAACCGTAGCTTCTCCCAGCGCTTTTACCTCAACAATATCTTTGACTTTATCATAGACGCTCTGGCTTATAATAATCGAGGCGTGGTATTCTTTTGTGAGTGTTTCCAGGCGCGAGGCCAAATTAACCGTATCGCCAAGCGCCGAATATTCCATCTTTCTCTCGGTACCCATAAAACCCACAACTGCCTCACCTGAATTTATACCGATGCCGATTTCAAACGGAACCTTTCCTTCACTCCGCCATATTTCCCGGAGTTCTTTCATCCGGGCCTGCATATCAATAGCCATCCGGACCGCAAGTTCTTCGTCATTCGGCTGGGGCAAAGGCGCGCCAAACTCAACCATAATAGCGTCACCTATGTATTTGTCTACTGTCCCGCCGTATTTAAAGGCAATGTTAGTCATTTCTTTGAAATAGAAGTTAAGCACTTCTACCACTTCTTCCGGCGGGAGTTTCTCGGACATTGTGGTAAAATTCCTTATATCCGAGAAGAATACAACAAGCTTTTGTTTTTTTCCTCCGAGACTTATCTGGTCGGAACCCTGTTTTAAGAGTTCATCAACCACATGGCCGGAAACAAAACGCTGGAACAGAGTCTTGGTCCTCTTACTTTTTTGCTGTTCTATTATAGTCCGGTAGGCCACATTTGATATATAGGTCACGAGGAGCGCGGCAAAAGGATGTGAAATATCTATCCAGTAATTATTTATAAAAAAAGCCAGAGCGGCAAAAAAGAAACAAAGAAAAAGAAAAACTGAAAGAGTGGAACTCAAGACGGGCCCGAACCGGGTGGTAAAATAAATTGCCGCCGCAATAAAAAGCGCAATTAGCAGCAGATCAAGCAAGGCGCCGGATTTTATCAGATATTCGTTTTTTAAGAGGTCATCTATTACATTGGCGTGAATCTCGACTCCGGACATATTTCCGTCCGCCACATAGGGAGTTAAAAACTCGTCGTGCAAAACTATGGCGGTACCGCCGATAAGCACAATCTTGTCTTTAAAGACGCCTTTTTTAAAACTACCTTCTTTCACCCGGTAGAAAGAGATACTCTTAAAGGTCTTGGGTTTGCCTTCGTAATTAATAAGTATCGAGTTGTCTTTGGAAAATACCCGGGTCCCGCACCGGTAAGTGGGATCATTTTTTTGCACCTGGCCCAGGGTTTCCTGCACCGAAATCCCTTTGTAAGCAGCCGCCACTGTCAGGCCGAAAGAAAACACTTTTTCCGCTTCCTCGTAACTCTTTTTATAAACATCCTTATCGGGCTCACGAAACGCTACCAGGGAAGAACTTCTTACCACCCCATCCAGGTCCTGCTGCAAAGAGGTGTAGCCGACGGCCAGCATAGCATCCAATAAAACTTTGATAGGGAAATTATACCGTTTATAGGGAATATCACTGTCGCCGACCGTGACTTTTTCTTCGGTAAAGGTTGAAACCGCAACAACATTGCCTGCTTTTTTTGCTGCGTTCGCAAAAATATGGTCATTCTCAGAAGAAGGGCTGGGATTTGCAAATTCAATGTCCAGCCCTATAATTTTTGCGCCGTCGGCTTTTAAATTATCAATAACTTTTCCATAAACATCCCGGGGCCACGGGAACTTCCCCATCTCTTCAAAACTCTTATCATCGATGGAAACTATTACAATTTTATCGGTGGGAGCCCTGGGACCGCCTCTCATGCTGAAAAGGTAGTTATAACTGGCGGTTTTTAGTGCTGGAATCGTATCTGTCAGATAAAAGATTGCAGTCAGAGTGAAGATAAAAAGACCTATCAGCAAACTCATTAACAGGCCTTTACTATCTTTGCGGAGGATAGCTACCATTTAAAATTATATCCCATTTTGTGTAAATCCGTACCGGCAGGCGGCAGTTTTTAAGAATACTTTTTTCATAATTCCTCACGGGAATATTATCCGTATATATAATTAAGATATTACATCAATATTTTACACAATTTCCCTTATCTAATCAATAATTATATATATTTTCGCATCAGGCACTGAGTTATATCTATAGGGAATCTTGAGGTTGAGATTAGTCCGGATCTTTGACCGCCAGAAAACCACACAGACGGATTTTTCTTGGATTTATTACTGCTATTCTTTGATGATATCAACTGTAAAAATATAAATATCAACAATTCCGGTTTTCCAGGCATCCGCGGGCAGCCCCGCTTTACCCGCACAAAGATTATTCATAAATTCTTCCAGATTCCAGCCGGTTTCTACGGCAACTTGAGGCAGAAACACCCCGGAAAAATCTCCTTTTTGCACCAGAACTCCATGGATGCCGAGTTCTATCTCCGCGGCATTCTTAATTTGTTTCATAGGAGAGAGGACGGAAATCTCTATTTTTATGGCCGGAAGTTCTTTCTTTGTGAGCGGGTCAAAACGCGGGTCTGAAAAAGCAGCTTCTTTAGCCATTCTTATCAGAGTTTTGTAAAGAGGCTCCCGGGAGACCATCTGACCTATGCAACCGCGCAATTCACCGTTAAGTTTGTGTAAAGTAACAAAAGCACCGGCTTTTTGCAGCAAAGACTTTTCCGGAACGGAAGTGTTTTTTTCTTTGCCGCCGGCCAAATAATCCTGAAGGGTGGTGCGCACGAGAGCAAGCATGTTTTTCTTTTCCCGCTCCGTAAAATTCAAAGGTTCACCTCATTCTTTCCCTTGCGGAATCCACACTGGAAATTATTCCGCTCAAAGAGAGTTTAAGGTCATTTTTACTGGTCGCCTCCGCCAAAGCCATTTCCAGAGTTATCAAACCTTTTTTATAAAGTTCCGCCAGCGATTGGTCAAAAGTCTGCATACCGTATTGCGCCGCACCCTGTTGAATCATGGATCTAATCGACGAAAGTTTATTTTCCCGGATCAGCGACTTTATTGTCGGTGTACCTATCATTACTTCCACCGCCGGGACGCGGCCCATACCATCAGCTTTTTCTATTAGACGCATGGAAATAATCGCGTTTATAATATTGGCAAACTGATTTCTGACCTGATGCTGCTGAGATGAGGGATAAAAGTCTATTAGCCGGTCTATAGTCTGACTGGCATCAATGGTATGTAAAGTAGAAAGTACCAGATGCCCGGTTTCTCCGGCCGAAACCGCGGCAGCGACGGTGTCTGTATCCCTCATCTCACCGATGAAGATTACATCCGGATCCTGTCTCAGAACATATTTCAAGGCTATAGCATAGGAATCCGTATCGATGCTTAACTCCCGCTGCGTAACGCTGCTCTTCGCGTCGGTATGTATGAATTCAATAGGATCTTCAACGGTGATTATATGATACGGGTTGTTTTCGTTTATATATTTGACCATGGAAGCTATGGTTGTCGATTTGCCGCTGCCCGTGGCGCCGGTCAACAGAATCAGACCGCGGGCTTCAAGCGTTATTTTTTTAAGCACTTCAGGCAGGAGCAGCGTATCAATATTGGGAATATCTTTGGGAATCATTCTTATTATCATTTCAATGGTGCCTCTTTGTCTAAAAGCGTTTACTCTGTATCTGGCCGTACCGGTAGGAGAGTAAGACAAATCAAGTTCATTTCCCTCGCTGAATTTAAGCCTTTGTCGTTGATTCATCATAACAAAAAGTATTTCTTCTATGTCAGCCTCTGTCAGTACAGGCAGCTCAAGCTGGGCTATCTTGCCGTCAACCCGGATAAGAGGCGGCCGGCCAACTTTGATGTGCAGATCCGAGGCCTTGCGTTCAATCATGGTTTTTAAGAGGTCATTTATATGCATTATTCCTCCGTTTGAATATTGATATTCGAAACAGCATCTGTTATATTAAATTATAGCATATTGTAACCTGGTTTACAATCCGGCTAATAAAGGGGTGAAATGCATGAAAATAAATATTTTTTTAATATTTGCCGCTACTGTTATTTTTGCAAGTACAGTTCTTTTGCTTACCTCAAACACTTCAGATAAAGAAAATTCCTCAAGAAGAGCAGCTTTATCCGCCCTCTACAAAGAACGATTGCTGGCCTGCATCGAAAAAGACGATGATCTCTTGCTCAACAACCTTCTGGACTTTCTAAAGAAACAACCGGAAGTCCTGAAAATTTCGATAAGCGAGAACGGCCGGATAATTGCAGACACTGAAACCGGAGACCTGAATACTATTTTTGAAAAAGCTCCTTTTTATACAAAAACAATTCACTCTGATGAGGTTCTTACTAAAGAGGCCTTTACTATAAAGAATAAAAAATACCGGCTTTACCTGCTCCTCGCAAAAAAAACTTCTGTAGAAATAAAATCACTTATAGTTAGACTTGAAATTGCAGCGCTTATCTACCTGACTCTTTGCGGCCTGCTTTTGGCAGGTCCCGGAAAAAATAAAATATCTCTTAAAGAAGAGAAGCCCTCAACACCATTGGACACAGCAGATACTCTTTCCTTCCTTGCCGGATCAAAAACTGCCGTGGTACTGGTATTAAGCGGAGATAATCGCGTGCTTAAAGCGAGCACAAAAGCTCTGGAACTGTTTGGAGAAAATATTTGCGGAAAAAATATCGCGGAACTTGAGTCTTTCGGGATTATAACCGGCGCCATAGAAAACGGCAGGGAACCCGTATTCTCCGGCGGAAAAAAATATTTTGTTTTATGACATTATACCAAAGAAAACCCCGAGCAGCCTGTCCGCCGGTTCTTTTGGAGGATAAGCTCGGAGAGGTTAATAGGAACAGGATTTATTTTGTGGTCATAAGCATCAAGGAAGGATCAACAAGTTTATTATCTTTATCCCAGACGGTAAAATGCAAATGTATGCCCGTAGAACGGCCTGTGCTCCCGGCCCGGGCGATTATCTGCCCTTTTTTTACTTTTTGCCCGGAAACAACATAAAGCTTTGAATTATGCCCGTAGAGCGTAGTGTAGCCGTTATCGTGTTTAATTTTAATCATTAAGCCGAAGCCTCCGTTTTCTCCGGAGAAAAGCACCGTACCCGAAGCAACCGCACAGATCTTATCCTCAGGAAAAGCTTTAATATCCAGGCCATCATGAAAAGATTTTGCCCCCGTAAAAGGATCGCTTCTTATTTTCATATACGAAGTGTATGTTCTTGCCCCGGACCAGATCGGCGAACCAAAAAGCTTTGTCAGGTCGTATTGCGACTTCATTTCCTCAGTCATCTCGAGCGGCGGGACATCGGGAATAAACAGATAATCCCCTGCTTTTATACCGCCGGCCAGTTCGTTTTCGGCTTCCAGCTTTTCCTTAGAAATGCCGTAAAGCCCGGCTATAGCCTGCAGGTCCTCTTTTTCTTTTACTTTATGCAAAACACCTTTCTTGCTTAATATCAGTAATTCCTGTCCCTGTTTGGTCCTGGTTAAGGATTTAAGATAGGAATTCGCTCCTACAACCGTATCAATTCTTATTCTAAAATGCTTTGCAATATCCCAAAGGTTATCGTTGGCTTTTAACTTATATTTCATAATTCCCAGCTGCCGGGCCAGCAACCGGCTTCTGACCTCCTCAAAGTAAGGCCCAATATCTAAAGTATAGCCTTTATTGATAATATCAGCGAGTGTTTTTTCTATTTCCTCTTCTGAATATACAACCGGCGGTTTTTTTTCAAAATAAACCGGCTTTTCCTGATAATTTAAAAAGAGGAATACGGCAAGAATAAAAATAAAAACCACGAGAGGAAAAACAATGAATTTATAATATTTGCTGACAAAACTGTAAAATTTTCCGGGATAAGAAATTAACATAGTTTCCTTTAAACTTTTTTAAGCCCACCAGATCTTTGTCAGTTTTTCGGTAATCGAGCAGCCTTTAAGAAAGTCAACCGCTTTTTTAAAGCCTTCGTCCGTAGTCATGAGAGCATCTTCATGTTCTATAGAAAGCACATAGTTATAATTGTTGGCAATAAGCGTGCTGATAATACTTTTCCAGACAAACTGATCATGCCCGTACCCGACCGTTCTGAAAAGCCAGGAGCGTTCCGCAGCTTTATCCAAACCCTTGGTGTCTAAAACACCGTTTAAAGCCGTGTTATGCGTATCAATTCTCGTATCTTTGGCGTGAAAGTGATAGATTACGCCTTTCAAAGCCTGTATTGCTCTTACAGGATCTATGCCCTGCCAGAATAAATGACTGGGATCAAAATTAACCCCGATATTATCTCCGCAGGCCTCCCGCAGTTTAAGCAGGGTTTCCGGGTTATAAACCGCAAAATTCGGATGCATTTCAAGCGCTATCTTTATTCCGTGCTCTTTGCAGAATTTTGCCTCTTTTTTCCAATAGGGAATTAAAACTTTATCCCATTGATAGGCCAGGGCGGAACCGTGCTCATTCGGCCAGCTATAGGTTATCCAGTTCGGCGTTTTATCTTCAGGTGCTCCGCCGGGGAGGCCGGAGAAATTTATCACCACAGGCACACCCAGAGTTTCAGCCAGGAGCACGGTATTTCTAAATACATTATGATGTTCCTTTGCAATTTTTTTATCCGGATGCACGGGATTTCCGTGGCAGGAAAGCGCCGAGATAAAAAGCCCCCGTTTTATCAGCGCTTGTTTAAATTCTTTAAGTTTATTTTTGTCTCTTAAGAGTTCCGCGGGTTTACAATGAGCATCCCCGCAATAGTTACCGCAGCCCAGCTCAACCGCTTCGACCCCGCACTTAACCATATAATCCAGCATTTCTTCAAAACTTTTTCCCGAGTAGAGAACCGTGAACAGGCCGATCTTCATGGATACATCCTCCCGTAATTTAATTATCTGTTAAAAGAATTATTTACTTAACCTCAATTTCAATTTTACTCATAGAAAGTCCGACGACATTCAAGGTTATATTTTTAACCTTTAATTCTCCTATTTTCTGGACCAGACTCAGGCTGTCGCCCGAAAAGTTAAGCGTAAGGAGCGCTCTTTTTGCCACCAGTGATATCTGGTTAACATTTTTTACGCCGGCAACCGAAGACAGGGACTGCCTGATAGCTTCGGTGTTCTCAAAACTTACGCCGGTCAGCACTATGTCCAGTGAGGAGCCTTTTGAAGTTTCAGTTTTCCAGGATTTAATAATGCGGTCATTTATTTGCTCCAGTAAAGTTGCAGAAGCTTTTCTAATGGCATTGGTCATAGCCGCTTGCTCGGTTATCTCGGGTGCTTTAGCTTGTGTGTTTTTAGCCGCCAGAACTACCGCAGTATCGCATCTTACCGCTTTGACCGTAATGTCTGCAACGCCGCTGTACCAGCCGGCAATCATCTCCGGCCGGGTTACATCTGTATCTACCTGCCCGGTAATTATCAAATCGGCGCCTATTTCAAGTCCCGCGGCTGCAGCCGCGGCGGCATCACCTTTAACCGCAGCTATTAACTTTTCTGAAGTCCGGATATTTTGAAGTTCAGCCTGGTCAATAACCGTATAAATATAATTTTTAAGCATTTCTTCGGCAAAAACGACTTCGGAAATAGGAACCACGGCCAGCTCTTTGTTCTTTCTTTCGGTGAAAACAACCATTACCCGGAGTTTGTCGCGATTTTTGTTCCATCTCACCCATTCATCTTTTGCATCTTCAGCTTCGTCAAATTTAGCTTTAACAAAAGTTTTAGAAACAACCTTTTCGAGTTTTCCGGCCTCTTCATCTTTTCCTTCTTTGATCACAGCCACTTTTCCGTCATAAACAGTAACAACCGCTTCACCGTCTCTGTCAACATCCGCGCGATAGGTGGTACCTTTGACGGCCGCTATTACTTTTGCCGTGACCAGACTGCTCTCCCTGGGATTACTGTCGAGAGTTTTTTTAATATTCATCCAGACCCGGCCGAACATTACCTTTATCGTTGATCTGTCTGTGCCATCTTTTTGTTTCAATTCTTCAAGGACCAAAGTAGAATTATCGCCAATTCTTAAATTAGCACCGTCTTCAAATTTTAGTTCTGTTTTGCTGTCAGAGCCGGTTATTATTTTGTCGCCGGCAGTTATACTCATCCCCAATTTTGCATTCAGAGGAAGCTCAGCCCCTTTTTTTACTATTTTAATATCACCTTTAAGATAAGCAATAAAAGCTTTTTTTTCGGTTTCTTCGGCACCCGATACTGAGCTAAAGATAAATACGGCGGTAAAGAAAGATAATATTAATCTCTTCATTGTAGCCTCCTTAAACAATTACTGATTACTAATTGCTGATTAAATAATTAATTAAAAATAGAGCAATAAAATATAATAGTTAAAGCAGAAAATAATTCACTATAAATATTTCTTCATTTTTTCATGTCCTGTTTGATACTACCTAATAATTCTTAAGTTATTGTATAATATTCCCGGGATATTTTCAATGTAAGGTTTATCACAAGGCTGCTTTAAACATTGTTGTAAGCCGAGGTAAAATTTCGGGTGTCTTACGGCTTTTCCAGGAATATAGAACGGTCAAAGGCCTTGTCAACCAGGTAGAGTTCTTCCAGAAAACCCGGCATAATTCCTTTAGGCTGCAAGCCACCGTTTTTTTCTCCGCCTGCCGCCATTTGCGTATGCTTGTAGACAAAGAGTTCCTGGGTCGCAATAATTCCGCCTTCCAGTCCCGCGACTTCCGTGATATTTGTAATCTTTCTCGTCCCGTCACTGAATCGTTCCTGATGTATGATTATATCCAGCGCAGACGCAATCTGGCCGCGCAGGGCTAAAATCGGCAGTTCCATTCCTGACATCAGCGCCATAGTTTCAAGCCTTGACAGAGTATCCCGTGGCGAATTACTGTGCAGTGTGGTTATTGAGCCGTCATGGCCGGTATTCATAGCCTGCAGCATATCCAGCGCTTCCCCGCCGCGGCATTCCCCTATAACTATTCTGTCAGGGCGCATCCGCAAAGCATTCTTTACCAGGTCCCGTATGGTTACGGCCCCGCTGCCTTCAATATTAGGCGGGCGTGTCTCCAGCGTAACCACATGTTCCTGGGGAAGATTTAACTCCGCGGAATCTTCTATAGTCACAATTCTTTCGTCAGCGGGAATAAATGAGGCTATAATATTCAGGAGGGTTGTTTTTCCGCAGCCGGTACCCCCGCTTATCGCAATATTTCTTCTCGAAAGGACGCAAACCCGTATAAAATCCGCGGCCTCTTTGGTAAGCGTTTTAGATTTGATAAGATCGGCAATGGTCAGCCGCTCTTTAGAAAACTTGCGAATGGTAAGCACCGGGCCTTTAAGCGACAGCGGCGGAATTATCGCATTGACTCTTGACCCATCAAGCAGCCGGGCATCTACCACCGGGACACTTTCATTTATCCTTCTGCCTACCGGCGCCACGATTCGTTCTATGCAATCCAGAAGCTGTTTTTCCGAAAGGAATTTTCTATCGGTAAGTATTATTTTACCATTTCTTTCAATATAGATATGATCTTTTCCGTTTACCATTATTTCCGTTATCCCGGGATCGTCAAGCAGATCTTCCAGCGGGCCCAGCCCCAGCGCTTCCTGCATTATAAGTTTCATTAAGTGTTCGCGCTGTTCTTTGTTTTTTATGTCAGGGAGTTCCGCGGCAAATATGTCTTCCAGTACTTTTTTTACTTTATTTTGTAAACCGGCTTTTTTCCGAAGATCGTTAAAACTATCAAGTTCAATATGCATACCCGGAAGTATTTCCAAAAGCCGCGCGTAGACTTTTTCTTTTATTTTTGCGTCTTCATCTTTTCCCCTGCTTTTTGGCTTTTCTTCCAACAAACCTTTTAATCCTTGCACAAAAGCTACAAGCGTTTTAAGCGGCAGTACGACCTTTGACGAAGGTTCACTCAGGATAAGCGGCCGCCCTGTATTTATGCTATTAAGGGCCGAGCTGTCAAAGGGGACCGAACAGAGAACTTTTAGCCCGAGCATCTTTTCCACTGCGGCTTCATTAATCCCTGCCTCTATCCAGGTCTTGTTAAGCACTACCGCAATTTTTTTGAGATCAATATGCTGCGCGGCAAGTTTTGAAACCGTTTTTTCGGCGGCTCTAAGGGAAACTATGTCGGGATTTACCGTTAGAAGCAGGGCAGAAGAGTTTTCAAGCAGGTACTCTGAATTTTCCAGTAAAGTTCCGGCATCAAAAACAATGTTTTGAAAACCGGCGCAAAGAGTATCGGCAAGTATTTTTAGACTTTCTTTTTCTTTTACATCCAGCACCGCGCAATAAAGCCCCGAGAAATGTACCGGAAGCAAACTGGCAAATGTGCCGGGATTAAGATTTGCTGACAGGAGTTTTGCGGCTGCTTTATCAAATTCCAGATTTAAAAGCAGGGAAGAAGAATTCTCTTCCAGGTCTAATAGTACTGTTTTACCGGTTGCCGCCAGGAGGACAGAAAGATTTAACGAGATAAAGGTTGAACCACAGCCTCCTTTCGCAGAAATTAATGAAACTATTCTCCCCTTGAGAATTTCCACACTTAATTATAAGGTAAATAATGACTTATTTCAATCCATTTCTTTTAGCAGATTCATTTGAAGATTAAATCTTTTGCACTGCAGACCTAACTGTTATTTCAAGAACTCTTGTTAGAAAGGCGATAAAAATTGTCCATAAAGTCTATAAGCAAAGCTCTCATGCCTTACGAGGCTGTCATCTGTGCCATCTCATGTCTAAGATCAGCCGACAGGCAAACCCTGTCATCGCGCGCCAGCTTAATCGGCAAAGCGATCTTACCCTATTATTCTTCTAAAACACTGAATGCAGAAAGGTCCAAAAGAATATAACACGGTAAGATTGCTTCGACAAAAAGCAGTCTCGCAATGACATATTTTCAGGTTATAATTGATCAGGTAGGTATTTCATATGCAGAATATATTTCTTTTTTTCTCTGTACTTCTGTACCGCAGCACTTCTGAACTTCCGTCCCTCCGTATTTCAATACATCCCTTAACTATTCCTCGGGTAACCTCCACAGGTCGGCTGTTGGAAAGGCCCTGAAGCGCATTTACCACAGGCAAGAGTCGAAGTCTCAAATATTCTCTGAGTCCTAAGCTTCGGCTTTTCGTATTTTTCTTTTTTCTTTAATATTTTTTTCATCGTCTCCGCCTGTTTTTGTTTTTATCTTTTTTTTGGCCCGTTTCTGCGGGCCTTTCAATTGCGCCTGATGAATCAGGCAACTACATTTCCTTTACCCACTTCCTCTTACTTTTTCCCAAGTCTTGCCGTAAACGAAATCCTATGCGTAATCCCCAGTTCCCCAAACGGGACAAATGCATAGTCCAGCTGGTATTCATCTAATCTAAAGCCCACTCCTGCCGTTATACCTGCCACCTGTAATATGTCCGGATCCGTAACTCTATACCGGTAGCCGGCTCTTAAAAATATTGTGTTACTAAAATTATATTCCAGTCCGCCAGATATCTTTGTGAAATTGTCTATCGGTTGATTTATATCTACATCTCCCGTAAGATTCCATTCAGGAATTACAAATCCCAAGCCTACTTTTACATTCAACGGCAGCCAGTACGAGGTACTGATTATTGTCAGATGCGGCCCGAAGTTCTGCAGTACCATTCCGAGCTTCACATTTTTCGACAGCTTGTACATTGCGCCGATGTCTACAGCCGCCGTGAAGCCGCTGTATACATCGATGCTTTCTAATATACCTTTTAAGTTTGCTCCCAGAGTCCAGTTATCATCCAACTTCATAGAGTACGACGCTACGGCCAGAAGGTCATACGCGCCAAAGGTACCCACCGGTACAGACGCATCATCTTCAGGTAACTCAAGTACCGTCCTTCTTTCTATTCCGGACAGATATAAACCCCCTAACGAGAACGCGCAGACGCTTTTTTCGTCCAATCTGATTGCTGCTGAAGCATACTCATACCGGATATCCTGAAACCATTCTGTATGCATCGCAGTTATTTCATTTCTTTCCAAACTATTAAGACCTGCCGGGTTCCAATAGACCGCGTACACATCATCCGCTATACCGGCATACGACTCGCCCATTCCTATCGCTCTGGCTCCCAGCCCCAGCTTTAGAAACGAGGCCGCCGTTTTGCCCGCGTTCGGATGAATGTCCATCGCCAGCGCGAAGGCCGTCACCGCTATTAATACTGCGGCAACCTTAGTGTATAATTGCAAGTTTCTTTGTGACATATTTTCTCTCTCCGGTCGCCGTGGCGACTGCTTCTAATTTAAATACATATACCCCGCTTGCGTAGTCCTTGATGTTCCACGGAATTTCTACTCCGTTTCCGCCAAGTCCAGTTGTATTAAGTTCTTTCACCAACTCTCCCGCTATATTGTATACCGAAATCTTTATCGTGGCATCGCTTCCCAGGTAGCACTTGAATTTCACCTCATTGCCAAGCGCCGGATTCGGATACGCATAGACCGAATCTTTACTGATTAGCTCCGCAATCCCGGGTTTAAACTCAAATATCTGGTATATCGAGAAATGACTTACAATCGCAGTTACCTTTCCGATTCCCGCAACTCCGCTTTTTACAACCTTTGAGGTATTTACGATTGACCATTTCAACTTTACAGCGTCCCAGACCGCCAGCCTTAAATTGCTCTCCGTCATCCCAACTATATCCGCAACTCCATACGGCACCTTTATCGTCACTGTCTTCTTAAATACCGCATTAACCGCTTTTGTCAGCGTAAACGATCTCACTACTCCTGTCGGTAAGCAGTTAAGGGGTTTTCCCGCATTTGGTGACGCCGGATTGTCTATCGTTACATTATCATCTTCCGTAAGCGCTCCTGCTTCAAAGACTACCTCTGTTGCCGGCGTGTCAGAGCCAGTGACTGTTCCGCCTGCAGCTGCGTTCACAAGAACGGATGTTGCCAGGGCTTTATTTACCGCAAAACTTATCATTCCTTTTGTATTTGATGTTGTTCCGTCGTTTGCCGTAAGTTTTAAGGTATACTGACCTTCTGCAAGTCCGCCGGTACTGAAGGTTCCCATTACCCCGTCTGCAGGTATCGCAGCTGCTTCGTTTACCTTAATCCAGTTATTGGTATCTCCTAAAGAGTATTCAAGACTATATGAAGTTAGTCCGCTATTTACCAAAACTCCTTTTACTACTACTTCTCCGCTTACAGTAGAACCATCCTCAGGATAGGTTAGCGCTGAGACCTTTGCTGCCTGATATATATACAAATACCCATCTCCCATTTCTCCCGCGCCGACATATATCTTTCCATTGGCAACCGCAGGTGAAGAGAGCACAGGGACTGCCGTCGGATAGGTATTTATTATTGTTCCATCTGCGGCGTTAATTGCATATATCTTCTTCGCTGCTGAACCTACATATAATACTCCGTTTACCAGCACCGGGGATGAAACTATATCTGTGGCTGACGCATTATCCAGTGCTTTTGACCACTTTTGCGTACCGTTAACAGCATCTACTGCATACAGTGTTGAGGGCACGCCACCACTTACAAAATATATAACTCCTTCTTCTTCCGTTATTGAAGAAACTACCGTCGGGGTTGTTCCGAAGTCAAGCACACCCCAGCCGCTCTTTAACTCACCGGTCTTTGCGTCAAACGCATATACTTTTCTGTCATCGTTCCCGGGTAAAAAATAAACCAGCTTTCCGTCTGCTGATACACAAGGACTTGAAAGATATACTCCGCCTTTTGTCTGAAAATACCACTTCTCTTCGCCCGTTAGCGCATCAAACGCATAGATCCTGCCGTTACTGGCTCCTATATATACTATTCCCTCTCCAAACGCAGGCGACGATTGAACATACTGTCCTACATCTTTTGTCCACGCCATTGTGCGGGTATTCAGATTAAAACAATAGACTATTTTATTCGGATGTCCCGTCCCGCCATAAAGACAGCCCCCATAAATCGCCGGAGACGACGAATCCATACTTCCAATGTTATATGTAAATATTACCGCGCCTGACAGATAATTAAACGCATAGAGGTTTCCGTCCTGGCTTATTGCATATATAACTCCATTATCGGCGACCAGGGAGGCTACCACCTTTCCTGCTGTAGCATACTGCCAGATTGGTGTCGAATTTTCACCCGAAGCGTCAAATGCCCAGATCTTTCCCGCCAAATCTCCAAGAAAAACCATTCCCTTATACACTATAGGCGAACTCCAGGCCGCTCCCCCAAGCTTTTTCTCAAGCTTTTGTGTAAGCGTTCCCGCTGCCTGCTCCGTCACCGCTCCCGACCTTTTTAAGTCTCTCTTAAAGGACTTAAAATCAGCCGCCGTAACTGCTGCCGTCAGGAAGATTACTCCCAGTATTATGTTTACCATTTTTTTATTCATCTGTTCTCCATTTTTTCTTGCTTCTTCTTACTCTTATTTTATTCTTTGCGGTTTATTTTCTTTTTCAGTCCTCGGCCTTCCGTCTCCTGTTTTCCAGCTTCCCTTACGGTATTTGCAGCCCGTACACTTTTCCGTCCATAGATGTAAAAGTAACCTGGGTATAGGCACTACCATTCCAGCCTCCGAGTGCAGGCGTAGTCTTTACTTCTGCCCCGGTTGTTTTTGGCCAGCCATCTTTCAGTACCCCGGTTGTCGTGTCCAGAGCATAGCACTTGCCATCGTCACTGCCAAAATAAACGACGCCATTGTAAACAAGTGGAGACGATTTTACTGAAACAGATCTATCCGCGGCCCCGGTCTGAATTGCAAATATTTGAGCTCCGGTTGTTGCATTTAGTTTATAAATCTTTCCGTTGTCCGTTCCAAAGTAAACCGCATTATTAAGCACATCAACATAAGGCGTAGTTGTGATAGGGCTTTGAGTATCAAAATAACCGGCCGGCCACGGAGAGGTAAAGTTCGTTGCTGAAACACAATATATCTTCCCGTCGGTTGAGGTAATAAAGAGGTTGTTGGTTCCCGTGAAAGTTTCCCCGTCTAAAAATGGGGAAGACTTTATTGCCGCGCCTGTGGCCTTTGTCGATATTATCTGTCCCGAAGCAGAGTTTATATGATAAAAAGAACCGTTCTCTGAACCTATCCAGCATTTGTGAATAGAAGCGTTGTCAACTACAGATACAGAGTTGAGATTACTTACAGGGGTCGTAGCCAGCGACCATAGCGTAGTAGCCGGAGTAGCAGAGGTATCTAATTTGTAAAGTGTATTACCCGCGCCCACATACATAGTCTTATTAAAAGTATCTACAATCGACTGGGATATCACTTGCGCGCCAAGAACTATCGGCCAGCCGGAAGGAACAGTCCCATCCTCTTTTACTTTGTAAATAATACCGGTGGCTCCGCCTGCAATATAAATAAATGTCCCGCCATCTTCGGTTACCACGACCGGCGCGGTACTAAGAGGACCAGTAGGATAATTCCATCTATCTGTGCCATCAGCATTTAGCGCGTAAATTGTCCCCGTAGTGCTGCCGACATATAATTGAGTTTGCGGGTAATTATAGGCCGACCCGGATAGAGCACTAACCGTCCCGCCCGGAAGTTTAGGATAACCGGTGACGGGCAAGGCCGGCGTATGGGCCGTTAGTACCGTCGAAGAAACGGCCGCGGCAGTGCCTATAGTCTGAGGAACCTCACTTAAATTAAGTACTTTAAAATCTGTGTCCGCAAGATTAACTTTAAAATTGCCGGCTGCCGTTGCTTTCATTTCCGCGACCAAGAAGTAAAGCGCACTCGTGCCGTTATTTACCGGAAAACTCGAGGGGCTGTCAACAGTAACAACAAGGCTTCCGGTGGTAAGAGCAATATCAGCATTCGCGACGGTCTTTAAGGCCGTAGTATCAAACGCCGATTGGTAAGTCCCGGCTGTACCGGAAGAAGTACTGTCGGCAACAAGTAAAATATTTTCAAAAAGCGCCTGCGCCGCAACTGTATCCAAAGCCGTACCCGCTCCGTCCGTAAAGTGTACCGTGATTAAAGACAATTTCACATTCTCACCTGTCGAAGGGGTAATGGCAACCTTTAATAACGGCACTTTCGCGCCCCGGTCAGCCCTTCCTGAAAAAGATGCATTGTTTCTAACATACGCGGTCGTTGTGCCAAAATTCCAGTTTGTATTCCCGCCTAAATTTGCACTATTAGCAGAAGGAGTAATCAGGTTAGCGCTGTTTGAATCTCTGACAGCCGTATACGACACATCTTTATTCCCGCTTACATTCAAATTCCAGGGCGACCCGTTGGTCACACTTGATAAGGAAACATTGTTCCCCGAGGCTCCGGTCACGGTTAAATTCGCAATCGTAAATCCGGTACCGCCCGCAGGACTAAACTTAAGATTTGCGCCTGCCGCTGTAGCTACAAAAGTTGAGGTAGTTAAAGAATTTGCAAAGGTCACCGGTTCCGATGTATTCAATATATTAAGGCTGTTAAAGACCGCACCGCCGGCAGAGACCGTCTGCGCCGCGGTTCCCGCCAGATAGACCGTGCCGGTCCCGGGCGCAAATGCACCTGTTCCTATTGTCCAGTTACCGGTTACGGTAAGCAAGGTATTCGCTGTTGTGACATTAAGCGTGCCTGAGGTAAGCGCGATACTATTGAAGGCCTTTGCTGTATTGGTCAAGGAAAAAGTATTAGAAGTAGTTCCTGCTGCAATTTCCAGATTGCTGTAATTCCACCAGCCCGGCAGAGTAAAATTAGTTGTGCCGGATGCAATTGAATATTTGACTGTGGACCCTACGCCGCTGTTGAAGGTTGTTATGTGTATTGCGGTTGTTGAAGATGTTGTAGTGGCCGTCGGCTCGTCTCCCATCAAATTAACAGTCCCATTATTAGTGAAGGTAGTCGCCTTAATAGTACAAGTAACGCCTCCCGTACCGGTCGTGAAAGTCCCATAATTTACTACGGTGGTGCCAACAAAATTGTTCCCGCTGGCACTAACAGTACTTCCCGGATTTATAGTTAAAGTACTTATTGCGCACGCACCGCCAACTGCAGGACAAGTTAGAATAACAGTGCCGGTATTATTATTTATTGTAATAGGGCCCGTCGGATATCCCACCTCGCTAGTAGTCTTTATTATTGTTTGATTTGTTGTGCCAATAAAGACAACCCCGCCTCCCCCGCTCAGAACACCTCGAGATATATGCGTGTAGTTACCTGCCATATATAATGTCCCGGAGATAGTCTTGATATTACCTGCGGGGGCATCCACAGCAACATTAGGATAGGAAACAGAACCGGGAATTATTGTAGAACTGTAATCTGGTAGGGGCCAAGCCGACTTTCCAAACTGCACTGTCCCGGTTGACGAAATTGTTGGTGAAGCATTATTTGTAAAATTACGGTTTACGAAAAGGCTGTACCCGTTAAGGTTCAGGGCACTGAGTGAGTTAATGGTTACGTCAGTGAAATAAATATCATAACTTAAGACTACCGCTCCACCCGATTTACTTATTGTGAGAGGGATAGCGGTATAAGAGCCAGTTGACTTGCCGCCTATAGTCTGATTCGTTCCACCGGTTAGTACTACCGGGCCGCCGCCCAACGCTCCTCTATATTCAAATGTATAGTTGCCGGCCATATTTATTGGTGCGGGAGCAGTAATCAATCCTCCGGTCATGGAAAAACTTAGACTATCATAGGTACTGGAACCGGGGGTAAAAGTATAATTTCCTAATGCATTACTATAAAATCTTATAAGTGATTTACCTCTGATAACCGTCCCGTTATTTATAAAATCGCCATTACCAATCAACAGAGTTAAACCCGTGGAATTCAGATCTAAGGTAGAACCGGAATTTATGTTTACACCGCCAATGTTCATACCAGTTCCAAGTATCGCGCTGCCCCCTGTTTTGGCAATTATTAAACTTCTGACAAGCGGAGTACTATCCTGGTCAACAAACAGATAGCGGCCCGTCGCACTGACAGTCTGATTTGTGCCCCCTGTTAACCATATCTCCCCGTTTATCGCTGTGCGGTTCATGAGCTCTTTGGTTAGGTTTCCCTGTATCTTAAAAGGAACGGAAAGATTCCAGGTGGCAAAGTCAATACCCATATACAAATACACATTATAATAGTCTGCAGAGCCGGGATTAATTCCCAGTGTTGTCTGGTTGTTGACATACAAAGTACCGTTATTATGGTTAAAAACACCACCCGCAAAATTATAACTACTGCTTACAGTCAAAGTCCCGGAGGTTGAAGTAAAATTCCCGGATAAAATACTTAAACTACCATTGCATATTAGGCTCCCGCTTCCGCCGAAGAAAGTACCGCCCGAAACATTTAAAGGGCCATTGCAAACAAAATTGGCTGTGCTTAGACTGCTTCCAGTAAAGACACCTCCGGAAAAATCAGCCCCGGAGGCGATTGTTATATGACTGGTAGTCAACTGGATTAAAGTTAAAGAAGAAGAAACCGTGGACAGCATATTTAATCTGCCAATACTTATTGCCGCAGCTATGGTGCAATTCCTCGTAGAATTATTGTCAAAGATTGCAGACTGTGCCCCGGTAGGTGCTCCAGCCGAATCAGCACCCCCGCTAATCGTTGACCAGTTACTACCGGTAGACCAATTACCGTCGGTTCCTCCAACCCAGAACCTGTCAACAGAGGCACCAAATACCCAGCCGGAATTTCCTCCGGCATTATCACCGGTATTTGGAGTTATCGTAACTGTTGCCGCTGAATCTTTTACATCTGCATTTGTTATAGCTACCGTTCCGCTCGGAGTTATCGTCCACGGAGTCCCTGATGTACTGCTCCTTAACCTGATATTATTTGCCGCAGTTCCGGTCAAAGTAGGGTTGGCTAAGGCATAGGTCGAGCCCGCATTAAAGACAAGCGAAGTTCCACCGGTTATGGAAGTAAAAGCATTTGTTATTGTTGCACTATCCGCAAAAGTTATCGGCGCATTAAAATTGGTAATATTCAGGTTATAAAAAGAATACGCTCCGGATTGTATGGTCTGTGCCGTAGTTCCCGCCAGATTGACCGTGCCGGTCCCGGGATTAAATGTAGCGGCGCTGTTAGTCCAGTTGCCGGTTACAGTCATACCAAAATTGTTAGTATTAAAAGTCCCTGACGAGAGAGTTACATCATTAAACTTATTCGCCGCCGTTAGCGCAAAAGTCCCGGTACCGCCTACGCTGGCTATTTCAAGATTTGAATATGCCCAGTTGGGTATGTTTAAGGCTGTCGTCCCGGTAAACTTAACCGTCGAAGTTGTTGTATTATTAGGGACGGAGACAATTTCGGTGCCTCTTAATTTTAAAAGCCCATAATTGTTAAAACTTGAATCAGTAGTTACAGAAAAATTAGAACCGTTTAGATCGAACGCACCGCCACGGATATTAACGAGCAAGCTCGCGGGAATGGTAAGATGCGTAGCCAGGGTTGCAACTCCTCCGGTCTTATTCACATCAAAATTGCAAAAAAACACATTAGCCACGGTAACAGTCGTCGTCAGCGTTTGATTCGCAGAACCCGACATCTTCAAGAGTATATTACCGGCAATTGTTCGACCGCCGCTAAAATCTACATCGCCTTTGCAATCTAATACAGCGAGGCCATTATAATTCCCCAGAACCCCCGAACCGGTGGAAAAGAACGTTAGTTTACCGGTCACGGTCGTGGTGCCTGTTAAATAAACATTTCCAATTGCTCCGGTAAACACAAGATCTCCAAACACAGTATCTCCCATATTAAAATATCCGGGAGTATGCCCGCTATTATGGCTCTCTATAGTGACTTTGTACCCTGCAGTATCCAAGGCCCAGCCGCTTGGAATATTTACATCTCCAAGAAAAGTAAAGTTTGAACCTAGTTTTAAGGTTCCGCTTGGTTTATTTGTAAGCGCAGTCGTAGCATTCCAGATCCCGGCATCGGCATTATATATATCCGTTATTCCGGATAAGGTCTGGGTGCCGGTCCCGCAGAAATCAAAACCCAAGATGAGACCGCCTGCGCCGCCGTTGCCAACGGCTCCCTTAGGAGCAGACTTATATACATTCCCTTTCACATGGATTACCCTGTTTGCTCCGTAAGCATATAAAAACGCACCTTGTGTTCCATCCATGTAAACAGTGCCGTCCACATACAGATCATCACCGAGATTATATGTACCACCATTAACAAAGGTAAAACCCAGGTTGTTAAGGATGTTTCCTCCAAAGTAAAAGGTCCCACCTTTGCTACTCGATCCATCCGTAAGAGATGAAAATGTTCCACCTTTATTATTAAATGTCCCGGGAGCTAGGGTGACAACAGTGGTTGTATTAGGAGCAACAAACAGGGTATTAACTAGCGTTGAAGTTGTCGAATTCAAAACTGCGCCGGAAGCAGTTGTTATTCCGGAACAGGAAATATTCGAAGTCCCTCCATTAAAAGTCCCGGCCTGGATATTTAACCCTCCCAATACACTATTACCTAAAACGGTCACAGTAGCAGAGCTATTATTTATAACTATGCTATTAAAAAGATTGTTTGCGTATGTTGTGCCGCTTATAGTGCAATTCTGTGTCCCCGTGCCATTTATACTCAAATTGGTTGTACTCGCGCCATAGTTTATATTACTGGCAATAAAGACATTTCCCTTAGCATTAATATTTCCGGTAATTAACCGGCCTTTGGTAAAAGTGAACAATCCGTTAACTGTTATAATTGTGGCGGGATCAATGGTCAAAAGCTGAGTAGCATCAGTCCCAACAAATTCCATGTTATTGAATGATGTATTCCCGGTAAAGTTTTGACCGGCCCCGGTGAATTTGACTGTGCCGCCTCCGGCGTTAAAAGTCCCGGTATTGGTAAAATTGCCATTTGCTTGTAGGATACCGCTGGTGGAATTAAAAGTTGCTCCGCTGATTGTTGTATTACCGGTGGATGTTATATTGGCGTTGCCGCCTGTAAAAGTACCTGCACTAAAAACAGCATTTCCTGTCCCAAACGACATAGTATATGCACCCTGAGTAATTGTAATGGTGGAACATCCCATACTAATTCCACCAAGGGCACCTGAAAGATTGACATTTGTATTTATCGTAACTGTCCCTATTCCTGAGTTGGCATCAAAAATTGCAACATCAGTAGCATCCGGAACGACGGTAGATGTAGTCCCGCCCCCATTTGTCGCCGTCGACCAATGCGGGGTTGAATCCAACCAGTTCCCGGCTCCGCCAAACCAGTATTTATTCGCGGCAAAGGTTACATTCGCCGCAACAAAAAGCAGCAAACAGGATGTCAAAATATTTTTTATTATTTTATTTTTCATTTTTATTTTTTCCCCGCTGAAGAATTTTTATTTTTAATTTTTATTTCTCCGGACGCTCCCGTCTGATTTGAGGCAGGATAGAAAATATTTTTTGTCAGATGATTTTTCGTAAGCAAGGTCAGTATTTTCATATTAATACTTTTGTCTCCCCGTTACCTACTTCTTACCCAATGTTACACCTTTTTAAAAACATTTTCAAGTTCTGTTTTGTCTTTAAATTCCTTGTCTTTCCAGCTGTTTCTTACCAGGATCATAATTATTTATTTTCCCTGAAGAAGTATTTTTATTTTAAAAATATTTATTATTCCGGACACTTACGGCTGCTTTATGGCAGAATAAATACCAACATTTTCTATTTTTAACTTTCCCGAAAAGCGGAACTCCTTTTCCACTAACATACCCTCCGTAATATTTTCATTAAAATACTTATACTAAAATTTCTAGAAAATGTCAACATATTTTAAACTATTTTTTTTAACTATTCTCTTATTCTATAGAAGAATTATACTCTTCTTTTTTGCTATTATCTGTGAGAAAACTCACATTGTTTATCGGCAGGGGATTAAGTACGGTAATTCAGCAGGGAAAGAGTGAAAAGAAAGCAAATATTGATAAAGCATT